>DASXAN010000316.1:0-23725 GCA_036406755.1 Gemmataceae bacterium | reverse complement strand
CCGGCCCCCGCGGAGTGACGGTGACCCGGCCCGGGCGCGCATCAGCCGCCCAGCCGGGGGTTCGACATCCCGAGCGCCACGCCATTCGCTCGGCACATCGCCCCGGCATCAGACCAGCGTTCACATCAAGCGATGAGTGGCCCTCGGCGTATCGGACCGATGCTCGCAGATAAGCCGCCTTCGGGCCCCGGTTTCTCTAATTCTGGCGCCCCCGGCGTTCACCCGTCAGGGGTGGAAAAATGGACCCTTTCAGTCCGTTCAACGGGTCAGCGTGTTGTTCTTTTCCTTGAGACGCCCGGCCATATTGCTCGGGGGTCGACAGGGGAAGACTCCGCATCCGTCCCGGCATGTTGGCCTCCAGCGGCACCTTGCCCAACGCTTCGGCGAGACCGGACGGTTGCCTCGTTGTCCTTCTGACATTGACCGCCGCAACGGGGCGGGAATAATTCCAGGACCAAGATCAGGGAAGGGTGACTCATGGCATCCGTCGACGAGCATTTCATCGGGAAGGCGGACGGGCTGCGGGCGCTCTATGACCGCCTGGTCGCCCTGGCCGACGGGTTCGGCCCGGTCGTACAGGAACCGAAGAAGACGTCGATCCACCTGAACCGGACGACCGCGTTCGCCGGCGTGGCCGTCCGCAAGGGGCACCTGGTCCTGACGGTCAAGTCCGACCGGCCCTTCGACAGCCCCCGCGTCGTCAAGTCCGAGCAGACGTCCGCCCGGCGGTTCCACCACGAGGTGAGGCTTTCCGAGATGAGAGACCTGGACGCGGAACTTCGGGGCTGGCTGAAGGCCGCCTATGAGTTGAGCGAATAGGTCTGGACCGTTCGCCGGCCACCACACTTAGAGGCAGGTCTTCAGGATGTCCAGGCCCTGCCGCGCCACCTCGCGGTCGATGGTCAGCGGCGGGAACAGGGTCATCAGGTTGTCCTCCTCCGCGCTGACCAGTAGACCGACCTCCCGGCACCGGTCGCCGAGTTTTGAGGCGTAGTTGCTTTTTCTCGCCGAACTCGACCCCGACCGCCAGGCCGATCACCCGGACCGACGCCGGCTCGGCGAACTCCATCCCGGTGAGCCGCGCGCGGAAGTAGTCACTTTGCGCGGCGACGTTGGTCAGGATGCGGTCCCCATGCCGGCTCCAGTACTTCAGGTTGGCGAGCGCGGCGGCGACGGAGAGCGGGTGCCACCCGTAGGTCGAGTAGAACCCCACTCCGGCGGCCTTGGCGACCTCGTCCGTCACTATAGTTGCCCCCATCGGGGCGTAACCGCCGGTGATCGCCTTCGCCAGGCACAGCACGTCCGGGTCGACGTCGAAGTGCTCGGAGGCGAACAGCCGCCAGGTGCGGCCGAACCCGGTCGCCACCTCGTCCATGATGAACAGGGTGCCGTGCTCGCGGCACGCCTCCCGGACCCGCGTCATGAACTCCTTCGACGGGATCACCACCCCGAGGTTGCAGACGACCGGCTCCATGACGAACGCCGCAACCTGCCCGCCCTTCAGGAGCCGCTCGACCCTTTCGGCCGCCCGGTCGTCCAGGGGCGGCGCGATGCGGTGGCAGTGCGCGAGCAGGTTGGGGTACTGGTCCCGGTCCCCGGCCAGGCTCCGGCCGCCGAGCGTGTTGCCGTGGTAACAGTCCTCCAGGCAGACGAACCCCGCCCGGCCGGTGGCCGCCATCGCGACCTGGAGCGCGATCTCGACCGCCTCGGACCCGCCCGTGGCCCGGTAAGATTTCGTCAACTTGCCGGGTGTAATCTCCGCCAGCGTCTCGGCCAGCTCGGCCCACGGCCGGTACAGGTGGTCCGGGTGGACATACGCGGGGCCGTTGAAGGCCCGGATCGCCTCCCGGACCTCGTCGTTCGCCCAGCCGAGGTTGCCGACGCACCACCCGGACGTGAAGTCGATGTACTTCTTGCCGTGGTGGTCGACGACGAAACTGCCCTCCGACCGCGCCACCTGCACGCCGGCGGGATGCTCGCCGCGGGCCATGTACCGCCGGTCGCGCTCCGACACATCCATTGCGTCACATCTCCTTCAGGCACTCGTGGACGAACTGGACTGCCATCGCCCCCTCGCCGACGGCCGACGCCACCCGCTTGACCGACCCGGACCGCACGTCCCCGGCGGCGAATACGCCGGGCCGACTCGTCTCCAGCAGGAACGGCTGCCGCTTGGCCGTCCAGTATTTCGACTGGGGCAGGGCCGGCCCTGTGCGGACGAACCCCTTGGCGTCCCGCTCGACCTCGGCCGGCAGCCAGTCGGTCCGGGGGACCGCCCCGATGAAACTGAACACGGCCGGCGTGTGGATCGTCCGCGTCTCTCCCGTTTTTCTGTTCCGCAACACGACCGCGTTGAGGTGGCCGTCGCCGATCATCCGGGTGACCTCGGTGTCGCGGAGAACCTCGATGTTTGGCGTCTGCTCGATCCGTTGGACGAGATAGCTGGACATGTCCCGGCCGAGGTCGTCGTGGCGGATGACCAGGTACACCTTACGCACCTGGCCGGCGAGGTAGACGGCGGCCTGGCCGGCCGAGTTGCCGCCGCCGACGACGATGACGTCCGACCCCCGGCACATCTGCGCCTCGTTCGGCGTGGCGGCGTAGTAGACGCCGCGGCCCTCCAGCGGCTCGCACCCCTCGACACCCAGCCGGCGGTAATCGGCTCCGGTGGCGATCAGCAGACACCTGGCCGTCACCGCTTCCCCGCCGTCGAGGTGGAGCACGGGGTAGGCGCTGTCGAAGGTCAACCGGGTGACGGCCGACGGGACCGACAGGCGGGCCCCGAACTTGTTCGCCTGAACGACGGCCCGCTCGGCCAATTCGCTGCCGGTGATCCCGGCCGGGAAGCCGAGGTAGTTCTCGATCCGCATGCTCCGGCCGGCCTGGCCGCCGGGCCCAGACCGCTCCAACACGACGGTACTCAGCCCCTCCGAGGCTCCGTACACCGCGGCCGCCAGACCGGCCGGCCCGGCCCCAACGACCACCAGGTCGTAGACCGCCCTGTCCAGCGGCCGCCGCAGGCCGAGCGCCTCGGCCAGCTCGCGGTCCGAAGGGTTCCGCAGCAGGAGCTTGCGGCCCCAGGCGACCACCGGCGTGTCGGCCTCGGTCACGCCGAACTGTTTGAGCAGGTCTTTCACACGCGGGTCCGTCTCCAGGTCCAACCAGGTATACGGCACCCCGTTCCTCGACAGGAAGTCGCGGACGCGGAAGGTGTCCTGGGAGTACCGCGACCCGATCACCCGCAGGCCGGTGAACGTCCCCGGCTCGCGGAGCAGGTGGCGGCGGGCGATGAAGGCGTTGAGGATGAGGTCGCCCAGATCCGGGTGCTGGTTCAGCAACAGTTTCAGGGCGTCCGGCGACACCTCGTAAACCTCGCAATCACCCCGGGAGATGGCGCTTACGGGGGCCGGGCTGCCGCACAGCTGCGACACCTCGCCGGTGAACTCCCCGGGCCCCAGGGTCGTCAAGGGCTTCGGCGGGTCCTCCGATTCGTCCACGATTTCGACTTTGCCCGACTTGACCACGTAGAAGCTGGCGTCGCGCTGGCCGGCCTCGAAGAGCTTCTCCCCGTCCCGGTAGCGTCGGAGCTTGGTCAGGGGGCAGTGCCCCAGGGAAGCCATCTGGCCCGCGTCGAGCCTGGGGTAAGCGGCGCCCTGCAAATCGTGCTCACTCACGTCTCACCGTCCTCTGGGTGATATCGAGTGTCTTCCGCGACGGAGACTTTTTCCCGAGGGCGAGCCAATGCGGCTACAGCGTCGGCAGCACGCGGGGGCGGCGGCCGAGCGGGAAGGCCTGGTCGATCTCCTCGATCTCGCCCTCGGTGAGGCGCAGGCCTCCGGCCCGCGCGTTCTCCGCGGCATGTTCTAGGGAGGAGGCCTTGGGGATCGTGAACAGTTCGGGCCGGCGCACCAGAAAGCGGAGCGCGACCTGGTGCGGGTTGGAGTGGTGCGCGTGGGCGATTCTCCCGAGCACGCGGCCGCCCGCGGTGTCCGGTCCGGGGAAGTCGCCGTGACCGAATGGGCTGTAGCCGACCACGGCCACGCCGTGCTTCTCGCACCAGGGGAGCACGGCGTGCTCGATCGCGCGTGTGCCCAGGTGGTAAAGGACCTGGTTGCAGACGGGCCCGCCCCGGCCGCCGATGTCTCGAACCTCTTCCAGGTCGGGCACGTCGAAATTGCTCACGCCCCAGGACAGGATTCTGCCCTCATCCAGGAGCTGCTCGAAGGCGGCGACCGTATCCTCCAGCGGGTACGCGCCGCGCCAGTGCAGCAGGTAACAGTCCAGCCGGTCGGTGCCCAGTCGCGCCAGCGATGCTTCGTAGGCCGCCACCGTGCCGTCGCGGGAGGCGTGCTGCGGGAGGACCTTAGAGACCAGGAAGACCTCGTCGCGCCGGCCCGCGATCGCCTGGCCTACGATCTCCTCGGCGGCGCCCGACCCGTACATTTCCGCCGTGTCGATGTGGGTCATGCCGAGGCCGAGGCCCTTGCGCAGCGCTGCGAGCGCGGTGGCGGGGTCATCGCCCTCCTGGTACCAGGTCCCTTGCCCAATCACCGGCACGTCGCGCCGGGTGCTCCCGAAGTGGTGTAGCTCCACGGCCCGCCTCCGTTTCTCGTCAAGGGGACCAGCCCTCAGCGGTCACCCGCCCGAACCGTCGCTTGATCTCCGCCTACGGCTGGACGCCGGCGGGGCGATCAACCTCCTGGCCCCCCTTGAGGATCAGGAGCGTGGGAATGCTGTTGGCCGGGAACCGCGCCGCCGTCGCGGGTTCTCGTCCACGTTGAGCTTCGCGAAGCGCACCCGCCCGACCATGGTTCCCTCACATCGCGTGCGCGGACTTGCGACAGAACGGTCACGACAACCTCCGGGCCGGCCATTGGGTCCGTGGCACTACCGCAGATACGGCTCGGCCTCCGCCGGCACGTCTACTTCCGCCTGATGGACGTAGCACCAGGCCCAGCGTTCCTCGGGCTCCCAGGACGCGACCACCGGGTCACCCGTCTGGTGAAAGTGGCGCGTGGCATGGCGGCCCGGCGAGCTGTCGCAGCAGCCGATGTGGCCGCAGGTCAGGCACAGGCGCAAATGGACCCAGCGCATGCCGGTCTTCAGGCACTCCTCGCACCCCGGCGCGCGCGGAGGGACTGGATCGATTCCCATCTCATGTTCGCAGAGCAAGGCGCACCTCCGGCAAAAGAAAGGTTCCCCCGGTCGCGACAACCCTACCGGGCCGGTCCGTTGGGGCTCACCCCGCTCGGGTGCGACAGAATCTGCCGGTGACGGTCACCCGTCAGCGGCGGCGTGCACCGCCTGCACACGGGCTGCAGGAAACTCTCGACCCTGTCCTGCGATGCGCACCTGGGATGGGTGCTGCAAATCTAAAGCCGCAGGGGGTGGCGGGCCGGGAGGTGCGGGTGACGTGTCAGGGAACTCCCTGACTGTGAGGCGCGGCGGGGACAGACGGTGCAATAGTTTCACCGGTTAGCATGGCTGGAGCCGGCCACGCGATGGGGCGGTCCGGGCCCGCTCGATCCGCTCCTGCCGCCCCGAGATCTCGGCACGCGGGCCGACGCCGCGCAGAGCATTGCTCGTTAAGGGAGACGTGGCGGCAATCGCGGTGGCCGGCACGAGAGTCGGCCCGCGTCACCCCAGCGCCCGGGCGAGGTATGGCGCCGTCCGGCTTTTCGCCGCCCTGGCCACCTGGCCCGGCGGCCCGGCGGCGACCACCCGGCCGCCCTCGTCCCCGGCCCCGGGGCCCACGTCGATCACCCAGTCGCTGTGCGCGATCGCCCGCATGTCGTGTTCGACGACCACCACCGTGTTTCCGGCCTCGACCAACCCGTCGAGCTGGGCCAGGAGCTTCTCGACGTCCGCCGGGTGCAGCCCGGTCGTCGGCTCGTCGAGGACGTACAGGCTAGTCCCCCGCTCCGTCCGCTGGAGCTCGGTTGCCAGCTTGATCCGCTGGGCCTCGCCGCCGGAGAGTTCCGTCGCCGGCTGGCCGAGCCGCAGGTAGCCCAGGCCGACGTCCCGCAGCACCCCGAGCGACCGCCGGACGTGCGGCTCGTCGGCGAAGAACTCCCACGCGGCGTCCACCGTCAGCCCGAGCACGCCGGCGATGCTCTTACCGCGGTACTCGACCTCGAGCGTCTTCGCGTTGTACCGGGAGCCGTGGCAGGTCGGGCACGGCGTGTAGACGCTCGGCAGGAACAGGAGTTCGACCATGACGAACCCCTCGCCGGCGCAGGTGTCGCACCGGCCGCCGGCGACGTTGAACGAGAACCGGCCGGCCCCGTACCGCCGCGCCTTCGCCGCCCTCGTTGCCGCGAACAGCTTGCGGACGTGGTCGAACAGCCCGGTGTAGGTGGCCAAGTTCGACCGCGGCGTCCGGCCGATCGGCTTCTGGTCCACGACCACGAGCCGCTTTACCGCCTCCGCCCCGCCGACGATCCGGCCGCCGGCCGGGGCCAGCGGCGTCCGCTCCAGCTCGGGGGCCTCGTCCTCCTCCGCGGCGGCCTCGTGGCCGAGGTGGGCGGCCACCAGCTCGACGAGCGCCTGGCTGACCAGACTCGACTTCCCCGATCCGGACACGCCGGTGACGGCCGTGAACGCCCCGAGCGGGAAGGCGACGTCGAGCCCGTGCAGGTTGTTCCGCGTGACGCCGGCCAGCGTCAGCCAGCCGCGGGGCCGCCGGGGCGCCCGCGGCGCGGGGGCGGATTCCGCGAACAGGTAGCGGCGGGTCTTCGACTCCGGCACCCCCCGCAGCCCGTCCGGCGGGCCGCTGTAGAGGACGCGGCCGCCGGCCCCCCCCGGCCGCCGGGCCGACGTCCACGATCCAATCGGCGTGGCGGATCACGTCCAGCTCGTGCTCGACGACGAACAGCGAGTTCCCCGCGGCCTTGAGCCGGTCGAGCGCCCGCAGCAGGGCCTCCGTGTCGGCCGGGTGCAGCCCCGCCGACGGCTCGTCGAGGACGTAGACGACGCCGAACAGGTTCGACCGCACCTGCGTCGCCAACCGCAGCCGCTGCAGTTCGCCGGGGGACAGCGTCGGCGTACTGCGGTCGAGCGTCAGGTAGCCCAGCCCCAGGTCGAGCAGGACGGCCAGCCGGCCCTCCAGGTCCTCCGCGATGCGGCGGGCGACCTCGGCCTTCTCCGGGTGGTCGGCCGCGAACTTTACGGTTCCGGTCGCGTACGGCCGGAAGACGGCCGCCAGCCGTGACAGGGGTTGCCGGGACATCTCGGTGATGTCGAGCCCGGCGAACGTGACCGACAGCGGCTCCGGCCGGAGCCGCTTGCCGCGGCAGGCCGGGCAGTCCGCGGCGACCAGGAATCGCGCCACCCGCCGCTTCATCATCGCGCTGTCGGTCTTGGCGAACGTCTCCAGCACGTACCGCCGGGCGCCGACGAACGTGCCCAAGTAGTCGTAGTCCTCCTTCCGCTTCTGTGCCCGCTTCACCTCCTCCAGGCTGGCGTGCGGGTACACCGGGACTTGCGGCTGTTCGTCGGTGAACAGGATCCAGTCGCGGGTCTTCCGGGGCACGTCTTCCCACGGCGTATCGATGTCGACGTGGAGGGCGGTCAGGATGTCGCGGAGGTTCTGCCCCTGCCACGCCCCCGGCCAGGCGGCGACCGCCCCCGCGCGGATGCTCAGCGACGGGTCGCGGACCATCGACGCCTCGGTGGCGTCGTACACCCGGCCGAGCCCGTGGCAGGTCGGGCACGCCCCCTCCGGCGTGTTCGGGGAGAACGACTCGGCGTACAGGATGCCCCGGCCCGGCGGGTAGTCGCCGGCCCGGGAGTACAGCATCCGCAGCAGGTTCGACAGGGTGGTGACGCTGCCGACCGAGGACCGGGCGGTGGGGGCGCCGCGCTGCTGCTGGAGGGCGACGGCCGGCGGCAGCCCGTCGATCGCGTCCACCTCCGGGACGCCGAGCTGGTGGAACAGCCGGCGGGCGTACGGGGCGACCGACTCCAGGTACCGCCGCTGGGCCTCGGCGTACAGGGTGCCGAAGGCCAACGACGACTTGCCCGACCCGGACACGCCGGTGAACACCACCAGGGCGTCCCGCGGGATGTCGGCGTCGACGTCTTTCAGGTTGTGGGTGCGGGCCCCGCGGACGGCCACGAACCCCGTGGGCGGTGGGCCGGCGGCCGGGCGGGGGCGGGAGGTCGGGGTCGTTCCCATGCGGGCGGCTCGGCGGCGGGCGGCCGTCCGGGTTGCACAAGTCGTGCCGCGGGGCCAACCAGACCTGAGCCCGAACGGAGGCAGTGAGGCAGCGGGGGCGGGGCGCGCCTGTCCGGCGCGCGTGCTGACCCGAACCGAAGCGCCCGCTCCAGGTCGGCGACCTTCAAGTGGACGTGGCCGATGCGGACGCCCGGATCAATCGGGCGTGCGGGGTCGGACAAGTTCATGACGGTGTCCTAACGGGCATCACTCGGTCGTTTCGTACCGCTCCTGGTGCAGCTTCCTTTGCCGGACGTACTCCGGGTGCTGCCGGGCGGCAACGTACCGCTCGTAGAAGATTGCCGCTGCCGCCGCCTTCTCCTGGTCTTGCGTCCTGGGCAACTCTTCGCCGGTCTTCTTGTCGTACTTGCGCCCGCCCGTGTGGTTGGCGTACCGCCTCGCACGGGTCCAGCCCATCTGAAGGAACTTCCGGGCCATGTCCGCACCGGGGAAGTCCTCGACCTTCAGGTACGCCAGAAACATCTTGTAGATCGTCGCCGACGACTTCTTCGCCTCGGCGACCGTCTTGAACCGCCAGTGCGGAAGAATTTCGCCCTTGTACGGCTCGACCAACAGCACGCCCTGCTCGCCCATGCCGACACGATAAAGCTCCGGCTGCTTGCGGAAGTCGATGGTTTTGAAGTCCAGGTCGTAGTCGAACGAGGCTGGTGTCGAAGGGCGGATCGGTGGTCGATTTTTTCTGACAGCCATGGCGCTCCACCTTCGATTACCGAGCATCCGGTCGCTTCAACTCGGCCAGCACACTCTCCACCGCTTTCGGCTCCGGCGGCTTCACGAGATGGTGGTTGAACCCGGCTTCCGCCGTGCGGCGGCGGTCTTCCTTCTGCCCCCAGCCGGTCAGCGCCGCCAGCACCACCTTCCCCAAGCCGGGTAGCTCCCGGATGCGGCGGGCGGCTTCGTACCCGTCCATCCCCGGCATCCCGATGTCCATGAACACCACGTCCGGCGTGTAGGTCTTCGTCATCTCCAGTGCCGCCATCCCGCTGTAGGCGACCCGGACCTCGTGGCCCTGGAGACGGAGCAACATGGCGAGACTGTCGGCGGCGTCCTGGTTGTCGTCCACGACCATGAGCCGATAGCCGGACGGTGACGGCGGCTGACGAACCCGATCTTCCGGTTCCCGGCTACGGTCCTGGTCGAACGCCCCTGCCGAGAGCGGCAGTCGAACGACGAACTCGCTTCCCCGCCCCAGCCCGTCGCTGCGAGCCTGAACGACTCCGTTGTGCATCTCCACGAGGTTCTTCACTAGCGTCAGGCCGATGCCCAACCCGCCCTGCGCCTTCGTGGAAGCGTGGTCCACCTGCACGAACAACTCGAAGATGCGGGGCAGCATGTCCGGGGCGATCCCCATGCCGTTGTCCCGGACCCGGAGAACCGCCACGTCCCCGTCCCGATCCGCCGTCAGCCGGATGCGCCCGTTCGGCTCCGTGTACTTGGCGGCGTTGGTCAGCAGGTTGCCGACCACCTGGGCCAGCCGAATCGGGTCGGCGTCCAGAGGCAGGGATTCGGGCGGCAACCGGACCGTCAGATCGTGCCCCTGCGCCTCGACGAGCGGCTGGGCCGTTTCCACCGCACGGGCGATCACCGTGGACAGTTCCACCCGCTCCTTGCGCAGTTCGATCTTGCCCCGCATGACACGGGACACGTCGAGCAGGTCGTCCACCAGGCGGACCAGTTGGTGGACTTGCCGCTCCATCATGTTCCGGGACCGCTCGACGGTCGCCGCATCCAGCCTCGGCATTTTCAGGATTTGCAGCGAATTGCGGATCGGGGCCAGCGGGTTGCGGAGTTCGTGGGCCAGGGTCGCCAGGAACTCGTCCTTGCGGCGGTCGGCTTCACGGAGCGCCTGGTAAAGACGAGTGTTCTCGATGGCGACCGTCGCCCGGTGCGCCAAATCCGTCGCCAGGGCGAGGTCCGTATCGGTGTACCTACGGCCCGACTCGGCGGTGGCGAAGGTGAGGACGCCGAGCGGGTTGCCGGAGACGACGAGGGGCACGCAGATGTAAGACTTGAGGCCCAGCGAGCGGATCAGGCCCAGGTGTCGTTCGTCCTTCGCCGCCCGTACCAGAAATTCGTCGGTGATCTCGCCGACGATCTCCGGTCTTCCCGTGCGCAGGACGGCAAGACTGCCGCCAGGCGCATTCGGGTCGGGTGGGTACTCCCGCATCAACTCGTGCGCCAGCCGGTTTTTTTTGGCGTCCTGGTGGGCGACGGCCAGCCGGCGCAGGCTGCCGTCGTCGTTCGCCACGTCCACGGCGGACCAGTCGGCGAAGTGCGGCACCGCCAGGTTCGCCACCTTCTGCAACGTGCTTTCGTAATCGACCACGCCCGCCAGGGCGGCGCTGGCCTCGGCCAGATAGCGTGAGGATTCCTCGGCACGCTTCTGCTCATGGATGTCGGTGCTGGTGCCGAACCAGCGGGCGACTTTTCCCGACCCGTTGTGGACGGCCACCGTCCTGATGAGATGCCATCGGTAAGTTTGCTTGCGCCGATCCAGGAGCCTGATCTCCATCTCGAACGGAGCGCCGCTGCGGACGGAAGCCGCCCAGCGCTCACGGGCGGGGTGGGCGTCGTCTGCGTGGAGGATGTGCGCCCAGCCCTCGTTGCCCAGGGTTTCCGGCAGCCCGGTGAACTCGTGCCACTGGCGGTTCAGGTAGTCGATTTCGCCGTCCGGGCGGGCCGTCCACACGATCTGCGGCATGGCGTCGGCGAGTTGGCGGAACCGTTCCTCGCTCTCCCGCAGGGCGTCCTGGGCACGCTTGCGGTCGCTGATGTCGGTGGCGATGCCGCAGACGGCATAGGGGGAGCCGTCTGCGCCCGCCAACAAGAACTTGACCGTCAGGGCGGTTACGGTCGTGCCGGCGTGCGGGAACGACTCCTCGTAGATGCGGGGGCTGCCGGACGCCAGGAGGTCGGCGTCGTCCCTGGCGAAGCGGGCGGCGACCTCGGCCGGGAACAGGTCGGCGTCCGTCCGCCCCAGGAGGTCGGCGGCGTCCCGCCCCGTGAACTCGCCCAGGGCTTTGTTCGCCAGCAGGTAGCGGCCTTGCCGGTCCTTGGCGAAGATGCAGGACGGGGAGTGGTTCAGGATGGCGGTGAAGCGGGCCTCGACCTCCCGCAGTTGCGCCTCGACCCGCTTCCGCTCGGTGATGTCACGGGTCGAACCGGCGACCGCCTCGACGGCCCCGCCCGCCCCCAGCACCGGGACAAAGATGTACTCGTACTGCCGCTCGCCCACGGCACTCGTGTACGGCGTCTCGTCCTTGACCGGCTGCCGGGTTTCGATGGCCTCCCGGATTTGCCGTTGTAGCCGGGCGGCCAGGTCGTGCGGGTAGTCGAGGCCAAAGAAGTTCTTGCCGACCGCCTCGTGCAACGGCTTGCCCCACAGCGTCAAGAGCGCCTGGTTGACGTACCGGAAGCGACCTTCGAGGTCGAAGACGTAGTTGAAGTCGGCGCTGTTGGAGAGGGCCGTCTCGTAGATGCGCCGCTGCTGCTCGGACGCTTCCCGGAGTCGGTCCACTTCCGCTTCCGACCGCTTCCGCTCCGACACGTCCTGGAAGTAGATGGAGATGCCGCCGTCCGGGGCCGGGTAGACGTGGACCTCGTACCAGCGGTCGTGGTCCGGGTAGTAGGCCGTGACCGACTGCGTGATTCGCTCGGTCGCCGCACGGCGGTACGCCTGCTCGAATTCGCTCCCGACCAGGCCCGGAAACACGTCCCAAAGCACCTGCCCCAACAGGTCGCCCGGCCTGCGGTCGAGCAGGCGCTCGGCCTGCGGGTTGACGTAGCTGAACCGCCAGCCCCGGTCCACGGCGAAGAAGGCGTCGCTGATGCTCTCCAGGACGATCCGGGTCCGCTCCTCGCTCCGCTCCCGCTCCCGCTCGGCCCGCTGGCGGGCGGTGATGTCCTCGTGGACCAGGACCACTTCCTGAACCCTCCCGTCGCCGTCCTTGATGGGGTAGATCACCGCCGACAGCCAGCGGTGGGGGTCTTCCTGCTGGGTGACGCCGGGGATCGTCTCGTTGGGGTCGTACTGGATGGCCGGGATGTGGGCCGTCTGACCGGCGAAGCCCTGGTGGACGTGGTGCAGGACGCCCCTGGCCTCAAGCTGCCGGTCTTCGAGGACGTTGTACCCGTCAAGCTGCTCGAACCGGACGCCCCACAGTTCCTCCCAGGCCCGGTTGACCCGGATGGTGCGGCCATCCGGCGAGAACACCTGGATGCTGAACGGGGCCTGCTCCATTAGGCTGCGGAAGCGTTCTTCACTATGTCGCATCTGCTCCTCGGCCTGCCTGCGGTCGGTGACATCCCGTGTGGTCCCGGCGACCGCCTCGACGTCGCCGCTCTCGCCGAGGACCGGGACGAAGATGTACTCATAGATGCGACGACCGAAGGTGCCGGTGAACGGAACCTCGCCCTTGACCGGCAACTTGGTGGCGACCACCTGCTCGATCTCCCGGTCGTGCATGGCGGCGTGCCACGGCTCGTAGCCGAGTTCGAGGCAGTTCTTGCCGATGGCCTCGCCCCAGGTCCGGCCCCACATCTTCAGAAGACCTTCGTTCACATAGATGAACCGATGGTCCAGGTCGAAGACGTAGACCAGATCCGGGGTGTTCGAGAGCGCCGCCTCGTACAGCCGCCGCTTGCGGTCGGCCTCCCTCGCCTGACCCGCCCGCTCCCGCTCGGCCCTCGCCCGCTCCAGCGCCTCGGCGGACAGGGCGGCGTTCGTCCGGGTCAGGTCCGCCGTGCGCTCCTCCACCCGGCGTTCGAGTTCCGCCTTCATGCGGCCCAACTCGTCGTTGGCCTCCCGAAGCTGCCGGTTGGCCTCCTGGAGTTCCTGCGCCCGCAGGAAGATTTCGGCCTCCATCCGCTCGGACCGGGCCCGCATCTCCTGGGCCAGCTTGTCCTGCTCGATGCCCCGCTGCTTGAGCCGCACGAACTCGGTCACGTCCTCGACCCGGTGGATGACGAAGGCGACCTCGCCGCCCGGCCCGAAGACCGGGGAGTTGACCGGACTCCAGAAACGCTCCTCGAACCCGCCCCCTTCGGCGTCGGGGCGTCGGATGTCGTACTTCTGGACGGCCATCGCATCCGGTGCCCTGTCCCGCAGCACTCGCTCCAGGGAGGCGCTGAGGTTGCGGACGCCCGTGGCGTGCGGGTCGTCCGGGTTGTCAGGGAAGACCTCGAAGAGGCCCCGGCCCAGGATGGCCTGCCGCTGCGTCATGGTCGCCCGCAGGTAGCCGTCGCTGGCGGCGGCGATCTTGAGGTCCGGCGTCAGGACGAGGTACAGGCCGGGTGCCGACTCGAACAGCGCCCGGAAGTCCGGTTGCGGTGCCGGGGCGGGTGCAGGTTGGGTGCTTATCGCTTGTTCGCTCATGGCGATCCGGTTCTTCCCTCCAGCCCAGCCCCTCTACTTTCATCCTTGCCCCTGCCCCGCATCGAAGAGAGCCGCCTTGCGGGCGGGCCGCCTCAACCGGGCGTGAGCAGCCCGCCCAGCAGCTTTTCCAGGGCGGCGGGTTCGACCGGCTTGACCATGTGGAAGTTGAAGCCCGCCTCCTTGGAGCGCCGCTTGTCCTCCTCCTGGCCCCAGCCGGTCACGGCGATCAGCACCATGTCCCGGCCCCACGCCTCGTCCCGGATGCGGCGTGCCGCCTCGTAGCCGTTGAGCTTCGGCAGGCCGATGTCCAGCAGCACCACGTCGGGGCGGAAGACCTCCGCCGCCTGCACCGCCTCCAACCCGTCGTGCGCCGTGCGGACCTCGTTGCCCATCAGTTGCAGCATCATTCCCAGGCTGATCGCCGAGTCCCGGTTGTCGTCCACCACCAGGATGCGGCGGCGGGACGAGGGGGTGTTTTCCTCAGCCGCCCTCTCGTCACGGGCGGGGGCAACAAACAGGGCCGGGAGGCGCACGGTGAACTCACTCCCTTTTCCCAATCCTTCGCTGTGGGCCTCGACGCTGCCGCCGTGCATCTCGGCCAGCCGCCGCACCAGCGTCAGGCCGATCCCCAACCCGCCCTGGGCTTTCTCCAGCGTGCTGTCTACCTGGGTGAACAACTCGAAGACCTTGCCCAGCATCTCCCTGGGGATGCCCAGCCCGCTGTCCCGCACCGACACGACCGCATCGCTGCCCTGCCGCTCGGCGGTCAGCCGGATGCTCCCGCCCCGGTCGGTGTACTTGGCGGCGTTGTTGAGCAAGTTGGCGAAGACCTGCGCCAGCCGCACCGGGTCGCCGTCCACGAACACCGGCTGCGGCGGCAGGGTGATCGTCAGGTGGTGCCCCGCCGCCTCGACCAGCGGGCGGCTCGTCTCGACGGCGGTGCGGACGACCGCCGCCAGATCGACCCGCTGCTTGCGGAGTTCGAGCTTGCCCCTCGTGATGCGGGACACGTCCAGCAGGTCGTCCACCAGCCGGACCATGTGCCGCATCTGCCGCTCCATCATCTCCCGTGCCTGCCCGACCGCCGCTACGTCGCCGCCCGCCAGTTGGATGACCTGGAGGGCGTTGCGCATCGGGGCCAGCGGGTTGCGGAGTTCGTGCGCCAACGTCGCCAGGAACTCGTCCTTGCGGCGGTCGGCGTCCTTCAGCGCCTCCTCGGCCCGCCGGCGCTCGACGGCGACCCCCGCCGTGCGGGCCAGGATGTCCACCAGGCGCATCTCGTCCGCCGAGGGGCGGCGGAACGTCGAGCAGTAGACGGCGAAGGTGCCCAGCACCTTGCCCTGCGACGAGAGGATGGGCGTGGACCAGCACGCCCGCAGGCCGTGGCCCAGCGCCAGGTCACGGAGGTCGGGGGCGACCGCCCATAGGGGGTCGGTGGCGATGTCGGCGACGACGACCGGCTCGCCCCGGTACGCCGCCGTCCCGCACGAGCCGACGCACGGCCCGATCCGCAAGCCGTCCACCGCCCGTGCGTAGTCGGCGGGTGCCCGCCGCCCGGCGACCGAGCGCAGGCGCTGCCCGTCTTCGTCCAGGAGCAGGACCGTGGCGATGAGTCCGTCCCGCCTTTGGCCCTCGACGACCTCGCAGAGCGCATCCAGCACGTCGGGAAGCGGTGCCCCTTGCACGAGCAGTTCCAGTACACACTTCTGGCCGGCGAGGACGGCCTCGTTGCGCTTGCGCCCTGTCACGTCACGGGTGAAGCAGCGGGTGTGGGCGAACTGCCCGTCCCGGCGCATGACGTTGGAGTTGATGAGGACGTGCCTGAGCGAGCCGTCCTTGCAGCGCAGGCGGGCCTCGTAGTTGTGCAGTTCCTCCCCCGCCTGCAACCGCCGGAGGATGTCGGCGATCACGCCCTCGTCGGCGTGGAACTCGGCGATCTTGTGGCCGACATACTCCTCGGCGGTATAGCCGAGCAAATCGAGTTCGGCCCGGTTGGCCCGCAGGATGGTGCCGTCCGGCCCGACCCAGTGCAGCCCTTCCGTGGCGTTCTCGAAGAAGTCGGCCAACTCCCGCTCGCTGCGGCGCAGCCGGTCCTCGGCTTCGTGCCGCTCGATGAATTGTCCGACCTGGCCGGCGACGGTGTTCATCATCTCCAGCAGGCCGGGGTCCGGCTCCCGGATGCGCCGGATGAAGAACTCGATCACGCCGAGGGTTTGCTCGCCCACGATGACCGGGCAGGCGAAGGCGCTGCGCAGGCCGTGGCCGACGGCGGGGGCGAGGCGGGGGAAGTTCGTGTCGTGGGCGATGTCGAGTATCCAGGCCGGCTCGCCGGTCGCCCACGCCCGCCCCGGCAGCCCCTCCCCCTTCGCAAACGTGCGGCTGCAACTAGCCCTCTCGAACTCCTCCACCGGCACGCCCGGCCTGTGCCAGAATTGCCGACAGCTCAGCATTTCCGCTTGCCCCTGCACGGTCCAGAAGAGGCCCACGTCCCAACCGAGGTTCTCGCACACCGCCCGCAGGACGCCGCCGGCCCCTTTCTCCACGGTCGCCGCTTCGCTGAGGGCGTGGGTCACGGCGAGGCGGGCGTTGCGCTGCCGCTCCGCCCGCCTCCGCTCGCTGATGTCCCGGAAGACCAGCACGCCCCCGACGACCCGGCCCCCGGCGTCCCGGATCGGCGCAGCGCTGTCGTCGATGGGGCGCTCGCCGCCGTCCCGTGCGATCAGGGCGGTGTGGTTCGCCAGCCCGACGACGACGCCCTCCCGCAGCGCCCTCGTCGCCGGGTTCTCGACGGGCTGCCGGGAGTCCTCGTTGACGATGCGGAACACGGCGTCGAGCGGCTGGCCCGCCGCCTCGGCGTTCGCCCAGCCGGTCAGCCGCTCGGCGACCGGGTTCAGGAACTCGACCCGCCCCCGGTCGTCGGTGCTGATGACGGCATCGCCGATGCTCGCCAGCGTGACCCGCAAGCGTTCCCGCTCGTCATGAGCCGCCTGACGGGCGGCGGTTTCCTCCGCCAGCCGCCGGGCGTTCTCCTCGGCCTGCTTGCGGACGGTCAGGTCACGGGTAATCTTCGAGAAGCCGAGCAGGTTCCCCCGCTCGTCCTTGAGGGCCGTGATGATGACGTTGGCCCAGAACTGTGAGCCGTCCTTGCGGACCCGCCACCCCTCGTCTTCAAACCGGCCTTCCGCCGTGGCGACCTGCAACTCGTGGGCGGGCCAGCCCCGGTCGAGCGCCTCCTGCGGATAAAACTTCGAGAAGTGCTGGCCGATGATCTCTCCGGCGGTGTAGCCCTTGATCCGCTCGGCCCCTGGGTTCCAGGTGGCGACGTGGCCCTGTGGGTCGAGCATGAAGATGGCGTAGTCTTTCCCCCCTTCCACCAGGAGCCGGAACCGCTCCTCGCTGCGCCGCAGGTTCTCCTCGGCCTGCTTGCGGGCGGTCAGGTCACGGGTGACTTTCGAGAAGCCCCGCAGCCTGCCCTGGTCGTCCCGCAAGGCCGTGATGACGACGTTGGCCCAAAACCGGGAGCCGTCTTTCCGCAGCCGCCAGCCCTCGTCCTCGAAGCGCCCCTCGGCCTGTGCGACCTTGAGTTCATGGGCGGGCCAGCCCCGGTCGATGGCCTCCTGCGGGTAGAACTGGGAGAAGTGCTGGCCGATGATCTCCTCGGCCTTGTACCCCTTGATGCGCTCGGCCGCAGGGTTCCAGGAGGCGATGCGACCTTCCGGGTCGAGCATGAAGATGGCGTAGTCCGCCGTCCCGTGGACCAATAGCCGAAGCTGCTCGGCCTCCCGCCTCCCCCGCTGCTTGTCTTGAAACAGCTCAACGAAGCCACGCACCTTGCCTCGGACTGCGGCCGGCAGTAGCGGCTTGCCCAAGAAGTCCACTGCGCCGAGCCGGTATCCTTCCTCCATTTGCGATCGGTCGATGTCGCCGGCCGTGAGAAAGATGATAGGCGTGTGCCGGGACCGTTCCTGGCTTCGGATCTCCTTGGCCGTCTCGAAGCCACCGAGTCCCGGCATCAGCACGTCGAGTAGGATGACGGCGAACTCGTCGGACCGAACCTGCCGGAGCGCCTCCTCGCCGGAGCCGGCTTGCACGAGGTTCTGGCCGAGGTCGTCGATGATCGCCCGCAGGGAGAGCAGGTTGGCCGGGTTGTCATCCACCAGGAGTACGTTGGCCGCCGGCTCGGACGGCGGCATCGGAGAGAGGCCCAAGGGTTGGGGCAATTCCGCCATGTGTGGCCTTCGTGGGTACGACCATTGACGGACCAGGCTTTGGCGCAGGCGGTCGTGGACCGGGCGTGGGACGCCAAGGGACCATTCTACCCGACAAGGCATTGGGCAACAGACTGGACAGCGTCCGGCAGCCTCGGCCTATCGCTGGCTCGTGGGGTCATCGGTCCCCGCCGTCACCCGCCTCGCCCTTCACGGCGTCCGTGATGGCGGCGGCGAAGTCGGGGGTGGCGTCGAGGCGGTCGGCGGCGACCCCCTTGGCCGACAGGACGGTGTACCGGAGGCCGCCGGGGCCGTCGTCGAGGCGGACCAGGACAGCCGCCGGGGCGGCGTGGAAGGCGGACCAGGCCCCGAACCCGTCCATGTGCGACGAGGCCAAGCGGATGTGGTAACGGTCCTCGGGTGAGAGAGACAGGACGGCGTAGCCGGACATGGGACTGCCCTACTCCTGTAGAAAAGGAAAAGCGTTGACGGCCGCCGCCTCCGCACGAGAAGGCCATCACGGCGGTGGCTCTGCCGGGGAGTAGCGTGCGTAAGAAGCCACAGGGGCGGGGAAGGTCATGCCTACGCACACGGTCTTCTACTCCTGGCAGTCCGACCTCCCGAACGCCACCAACCGGGGCTTCATTCAAGACGCCCTCGAGCGGGCGGCGAGGGACATCCGGAAGCTTCCGAACGGGGAGTTTGACATCGTGCTGGCGGCTGATCGCCGCTGTGCGGTAATCGTCAAAGAACTCCCTTGACCCCGACCGATAATTGCATATACAATAACTATGACGTTCGGGGGCGACACGCTCATGGACAAGGCGACGACCAGCATCGACACGATCTCCCGGACGTGCATCGCCGTGCGCCTGCGATTGCTCAACCGGGTCGTGACGAACCTGTACGACGACGCCCTGCGCCCGCTGGGCCTGAAGGTCAGCCAGTTGAACATCCTGGTCGTGACCGCCCGGCTCGGCCTCGCCCGGCCCGCCCAGGTCTGCGACATCCTCCAACTCGACGCCTCCACCCTCAGCCGCAACGTCAGGCCGTTGCAGGCGCACGGCTGGCTGGAGGTCGTGCCGGGCGAGGACGCCCGTGCCCAGCCCTTCCGATTGACGCCCCAGGGCAAGAGGCTGATCGAGAAGGCCGTCCCCGCCTGGGAGGAGGCCCAGCGCCGGGCTACCGAACTGCTGGGGAGCGAGGGGGTCGCCCTGCTCGGCAGGGCGGCGAAGACGCTCCGGGAGGCCAAGGCCCAGGGGTGACAGCCCCGTGTTTTTTTTCGGGTGACACTTGCATATGCAATAAATGAGGCGTCGTCATGAATCTGGCCGAACATCCGACCGTGCGGCGTTTCCACGAGAGCAGCCGTTCGGGCAGCGACGACCCGCCGAAGCCGCTCGATGCGGCCTGGCTGCGCCAACTGTGCCTGGACTGCGGGGCCGACGACGCCGGCCTGGTCGAGATCAGCCGCCCGGCCCTGGACGACCAGCGGGCCGACATCCTGCGGGCCTTCCCGCCGACCCGGACGCTCCTCGGCTTCGTCTGCCGGATGAACCGGGAGCCGATCCGCAGCCCCGCCCGGTCCGTCGCCAACCTGGAGTACTGCCTGAGCGTCTGCCCGGCCGGGGAAGACGTCATCGGCCCCTACATCACCGACAAGGCCGCTCACCTGCGGGAGGTCGTTCGTCCGTTGCAGGAGAAACAGGAGACGGTCTACGTCGTCGCCGGCTCGGACGCCGAGGAACATGTGGCCCGCCGCTTCCCCCTCAAGACGATCAAGCGGGTCGGCAACGGCCTGCGGCCCCGCTCGATCCGGCGCTTCCTGTCGGGGCTGCCCCTCACGTTCCAACCCGGGAAGGCGTCGAAGCTGAACGCCGTCTACCACTTTACCTTCACGGGCAACGAGCCGACGGAGGCGACCGTCACGATCCGGGACGGCACCTTGGAGGTCCGGGACGGTCACCAGGGTGAGGCCGACCTGCGGGTGACCGCCGACGGCGAGACGTGGCTGGGCTTCGTGGCGAAGGAACGGAGCCTGCTGTGGGCGCTGCTCCGCCGCCGCATCCGCATCAAGGGATCGCCGAGATTGCTGGTCGCCTTCGGCAAGTGTTTCCCGTCGTAAGGAACGTTTTTTCACGGCAGAGTTTTGACCCGGAAAGGAGTCGCACGATGCTGACGGACACGATGGTGCGGGGGACCAACTTCGCCTGCGTCCACGCCGGCCCGATGGCGGGGTGGGCGCAGTTCCGGCTGGAGCCGCCCGACGTCCCCGTGCCGGCGAAGGGCAAGCTGTTCTTGCGGAACTTGCTGGGGTCGGCGGGGCTGGAGATGTCCCTGAACGTGGTCCCGCCCGGCAAGGGGATGCCGTTCCTGCACCGGCACCAGCAGAACGACGAGGTCTACGTCGTTGTCGGGGGCCGGGGCCAGTTCCTCGTGGACGACAAGTGCATCGACGTGGCGGAAGGCTCGGTCCTGCGCCTTAGCCCACCGGCGGCCCGGGCCTGGCGGAACGACTCGGATGCCCCGCTCTACTTCCTGTGCCTCCAGTACCGGGCTGACAGCGAGGCCCGGGGCGGCACCCTCGACGGCCAGCGGGTCGAAGGAAAGCCGGCGTGGCCGACCCCGGCATGAACGGCCGGCCGGGGAAGACACGGGGCTTCTGGGCCTGGCGACAGGCGGGAGGCGGTGATGGTTCATCGATGGTGGCGGCTGGCGGCCTTCACGGCCGTGCTGGCGAGTGTTGGTGGGGCGGGTTGGCTCGGGCACGACCGCCTCTGGGCGCAGCGCCCGGGGGCGGGCGAACCGCCCCCGCCGAAATCAACTCATGCGGGAGGTCGGAACATGGCCGAGACTCAGTTCGCCGTGGCCCACGTCCGGCGGGTGACGGACAAGCCGTTCGACGCCGTCACCAAGGCCCTCGAAGGCCAGCTGGGCCGGTTCGACGCCGGGGTGTACAAGGCCCTGGCGGCCGGCGGGGACGTCAACGAGACGAGGGCCAAGCTGGAGGCGATGGCCGGGCCGAGCGGGTTCATGCTGTTCGCCACGCACGACCACGGGGCGTTGCTGCGGCTTGCCGGCCAAAAGCACAAGGTGGTCCAGTACGTTGTCGGCAACCCGCTGTTCGCACTCCAGATGACCCGGCACGACATCCGGGCGAGCCTCTACGCCCCGCTGCGGGTCCTGGTCTACGAGAACGAACAGGGGAAGACCTGCGTGGAGTACGACCGGCCGTCCTCGCTGTTCGGCCAGTTCGGCAACGACCGCATCAGCCCCACCGCCGCCATGCTCGACAAGAAACTGGAAGCGCTCGTGGCGACGGCGTTCGAATGACCCAGGAAGGAAACGCCATGAAACCGTCAACGACGGTCGCCGACGCCCAACGGGACGATCCCGCCCTCGCCCCGGCCGACTTGATCTCGGCCTATGAGAGAGGCGTCGATGAGCTGCGGCTCGCCGTCGCCGGGATGACGGGCAAGCAACTGCGCTCACGTCCAGTTGCCGGCAAGTGGAGTACGCTCGAAGTGGTCTGCCACGTCGCCGACTGCGAGCAGTTCTTCGCCGACCGAATGAAGCGCACGGTAGCAATGGACCGCCCGCTGCTGCTCGGTGCGGACGGCTTCCGCTACCCGGAGCCGCTGCACTACCAGGACCACGATCTGGAGTTGGAACTCGATCTGGTGGCCGTCACCCGGCGACAGGCGGCCCACACGCTCCGGCTCATCGCCCCCGACGCCTGGCAGCGAACCGCCGTCCACAGCGAAACTGGCCTGGTGACGCTGCGGCAACTGCTCCTGCACGCCGTCAACCACCTGCGCCACCACCTGCGGTTCGTGGCCGAGAAGCGGGCGGCGATAACGGCACCTCGTGCGCCCCGGTGATCCCGCAGGCCGGCTTACACGATGGACCGCACCACGCCGCCATCGACACGCAGCGCCGCCCCGTTGGTGGCCGAGGCCCGTGGGCTGCACACATAAACGACCATCGCCGCCACTTCGTCCGAGGTCGCAAACCGCTTGAGCAGCGACGTGGGGCGAGCGGTGCGGAAGAACTCCCGTTCCACGGTCGCCGCATCGGTGCCCTGGCCCGTCGCCAGGTCCTGCACGAACTGCTGCACACCTTCCGAGCGGGTCGGGCCGGGCAGCACCGAGTTGACGGTCACGTTCGTCCCGGCGGTCGTCTCGGCCAGGCCACGGGCCAAGGCGATCTGCGCCGTCTTCGTGACGCCGTAGTGGATCATCTCCACGGGGATGTTCACCCCCGACTCGCTGGAGACGAACACGACCCGGCCCCAATTCCGTTGCAGCATCCCCGGCAGGTAGAATCGGCTCAAGCGCACGCCGCTGAGGACGTTGACCTCGAAGAACCGCTGCCAGTCCTCGTCGGGGACGTCGGGGAACGGCTTCGGCTCGAAGATGCCCAGGTTGTTCACCAGGATGTCCAGCGCCGGGAGCGCCGTGGTGAGCAGGTTCACGCCCTCCCTCGTGCCAAGGTCCGCCGCCAATCCTGTCACCTGGGCGTCCTTGTTGTCTGTCTTGATGCGCCCAACCGCATCCTCGACCCGCCCCTGCGAGCGACCGTTGACCACGACGACTGCGCCCTCTTGCGCCAGGAGCGAGGCGATGGCGAAGCCGATCCCAGCCGTCGAGCCGGTGACTAACGCCTTCTTGTTCGTCAGTTGCAGGTCCATCGGTGCGTCCCTTTCTGTTGCAGCCTTCGTCGGTGCCGAGTTGAGCGGGTCACAAGTCCTGCGGCCCCTCATCGACCTTCGGGGCGCTCGCTCCTGACTCGACTTCCCGCAACAAGCCGTTCAGATCGAGCCGCCGGGTGAACATCGCCAGTTCGCCGGTCGGCGTCCGGGGCCAGTCGGCCTGCGGTCGGTCCCAGTACAGTTCCACGCCGTTTTCGTCGGGGTCACGCAGGTAAAGCGCCTCGCTGACGCCGTGATCGCTCGCCCCGTCGAGTTGGATGCCCGCTTCGAGAACTCGTCGGAGAGCGTCCGCCAGCGCCCGCCGGGTCGGGTACAGGATGGCCGTGTGGTACAGCCCGGTGGTCCCCAGCGGCGGGGGCGACCCGCCCCGGCTCTCCCAGGTGTTCAGCCCGATGTGGTGGTGGTAGCCGCCCGCCGACACGAACGCCGCCTGCGCCCCGTACCGCTGGGTCAACTCGAAGCCCAACACGCCGCAGTAGAACCGAAGCGCCCGCTCCAGGTCGGCCACTTTCAGGTGGACATGGCCGATCCGCACCTGCGGGTCAATCGGGCGTGCCTGCTCGCCGAAGGTCATGGCGTCACCCTGCGTTGCCGGCCGCCAGCTGCTCCTCGATGACAGCCTCCAACGTCCCTTGGTCCTGCAACCCGGTCAGCACTTGATCGCCGATCACGAACATCGGGACGCCGGTGACGCCCGCCTCATGATAGGCGTGTCGCAGCGCCCGCTGGTGCGCCTCCCTGTACTTTCGGGTCCGCAGCGCATCCCCGAACCCTTCCTCGTCCAGCCCGACCTCGCCCGCCAGCTTCGTCAGCACACCGATGTCGCCGATGTCCTGGCTCTCGACGAAGAACGCTTCGAGTACCCGGTGGTTGTACTCGTTGCCCCGGCCGTGTTCCCTGGCGTACTGAAAGCCCTCGAAGGCCAGGTGCGTGTGCGGCTGCGGCGACACGGTGGGCAGCTTGATGGGCACCCCTATCCTGCGAGCGATGGGGTAGACCGACTGCTGCCACGCCCGCTGGAGGTAGTCACCTTCGGGGCGCAGCGTCTCGTGCGGTTCGGGCCGGAGCTCGAACGGCATCCATTCGACCTCCACATCCTTGCCCCGGACGGCTTCTTGCAGCGGAAACTCCGCCAGGTAGCAGAACGGTCAGACGTAATCCGAGTACACCCTGATCTTCAGCGCCATGACGGCCTC
>DASXAN010000315.1:0-4733 GCA_036406755.1 Gemmataceae bacterium | reverse complement strand
CCGCGACCCGAGTCTTCGAGGGGAGCGCTGGAGCGCTGCCCTCGAAGACTCGGGTCGCGGCGTCACACAGGGGAGTGTTTGACATGCCCAAGAAGACGCTCGCCGACCTGGGTGACCTACGGGGCAAGCGAGTCCTCATTCGGGTCGACTTCAACGTCCCGCTCGACAAGGGGACCGGCGCCGTCAAGAACGACCGGCGCATCCGGGCCGCGATCCCGACTATCAAGCAACTCCTCGACCGTGGGGCGGCCGTCGTCGCCATGAGTCACCTCGGCCGGCCGGAGAAGGCCGACGCTGCCGCCCGCAAGCTCCTGACCATGGACAAGGTCGCCGCCCGGTTCGGCGAGCTGCTCGGCAAGCCGGTCACGAAGGCGGCCGACGACGTGGTCGGCCCGGCCGTGACCGCGACCGTGCAGGCGATGAAGCCGGGCGACGTGGTGCTGCTGGAGAACCTCCGCTTCGACCCGCGGGAGCAGAAGAACGACCCCGAGTTCGCCGCCGCCCTCGCCGCCCTCGGAGACGCCTACGTCAACGACGCTTTCGGCACCTGCCACAACGACAAGGATGCGTCGATGGTCGCGGTCCCGGCGGCGATGAAGGCCCAGGGCAAGCCGCGGGCGGTCGGCCTGCTGGTGGCGAAGGAGCTGGAAGTCATCGACGGTCTGATGTCCGACCCGAAGCGGCCGCTCCTGGGTGTCATGGGCGGGGCGAAGGTGTCGGACAAGGTGAAGTTCATCAACGCGCTTCTGGGCAAGGTCGATCACCTGCTGATCGGCGGCAAGATGACGTACACGTTCTTCAAAGCCCAGGGCGTGAGCATCGGCAACATGCAGATCGCCGACGAAGAGGTCGCCGCAGCCAAGGCGCTGCTGCCGCAGGTCGGCACGAAGATCACGCTGCCGGTCGATTCGCTGTGTGCCAAGTCGGACGACCTGACGACGACAAAGGTGGTCGAAGGCCCGATCCCCGCCGGGTTCGAGGGCGTGGACATCGGCCCGAAGACGCTGGCGATGTACGCCGACCGGATCAAAGCGGCCGGGACGGTCATCTGGAACGGCCCGGTTGGTTGGTTCGAGCAGCCGCCGTTCAGCGGCGGGACCAAGGGCGTTGCCGCGGCGATGGCCGACTCCAAGGCCGTGACCGTGGTCGGCGGCGGGGAGACGGCCGAGGCGGTCGAGCAGTTCGGCTACGCCGAGAGGATGACGCACGTCTCGACCGGCGGCGGGGCGTTTCTGGCCTACGTCGAGGGCAAGAAGTTCGCTTCGTTGGCGCAAGTCGATGACAAGTAAAGGGTTCCCCCAAGCCCACCCGGGGCCCCGGGTGGGCTTCGGTCCGAACCCTTTTCCCCTTGACCGGGGGCCGGGCGGGGAGTGTGATGAAGGCGACCAGACGCACGGACGGGGGTGCCCGCACCATGGCGACCGTGGGCCGGCCGAAGCGCGGCGTGCCGGAAGGGCTGTGGATCCAGTGTCCGCAGTGCAAGGCCACCATCTTCCGCAAGGAGGCGGAGGCCCGGTGCAACGTCTGCCCGGAGTGCGACTACCATTTCACGATCCCGGCCCGCGAGCGGATCCGCCAGCTGCTCGACCAGGATAGCTTCGAGGAGTGGTTCACCCACGTCCGGCCGAAGGACCCGCTCAACTTCACCGACCGCCTGCCGTACGCCGAGCGGCTCACGGCCGAGCAGGCCAAGACCGGCATGCCCGACGCGGCCGTGGTCGGCAAGGGGTTCATCCGCGGCCGGCCGGTCGCCGTCGGCATCACCGACTTCGCCTTCATGGCCGGGTCGATGGGGTCGGTCGTCGGCGAGAAGCTGACCCGCACCGTGGAGGAGGCGACCCGGTCGCGGCTGCCGCTGATCATCGTCAGCGGGTCCGGCGGCGGGGCCCGCATGCAGGAGGGCATCCTGTCGCTGATGCAGATGGCGAAGGTGTCGGCCGCCCTGGCCCGGTACGACCGGGCCGGCGGGCTGTACATGTCGATCCTGACCAACCCGACGATGGGCGGGGTGGCCGCCAGCTTTGCCCTCCAGGGGGACATCACCCTGGCCGAGCCGGGGGCGCTGATCGGGTTCGCCGGCAAGCGGACGATCTGGAACACGGTCCGGCTGGAGCTGCCGGAGGGGTTCCAGACGAGCGAGTTCCTGCTCCAGCACGGGTTCGTGGACCGGATCGTGCACCGCACCGACCTTCGCACCGAAGTGGCCCGGATCATCGACTACTGTGAACACAGTTAGGTGGTTCCCGTGGGCATCTTCGACCTGTTCAAGGGCAAGCCGAAGAAGGGCAAGGGCAAGGACGCCGGGCCGCCACGGCCCAAGCCGAAGCTCAAGGTCGATCTGAAAAAGCGGTTCGACCTGCACTCCCGCACCGGCCAGGGGTCGATGTCCAAGGTGTGGCGGGCGTACGACCGCGACCTGGGCATGGCCATCTGCCTGAAGCTCCTCGACAAGGAAAAGACCAAGAAGTTTGAGGCTCGCTTCATCGGCCGGAACAAGCCGACGGAGGGCGAGATCTGCATGGTGCTCCAGCACCCGAACATCGTGCGGACGTTCGACTTCGGGTACCTGAACACCGGCGAGCCGTTCCTGAGCATGGAGTGGGTGGAGGGCGTCGGCCTGAACTTTCTGGTCGAAACGCGCAGCCCCGGGCTGAAGCCGAAGATCATCGACTACCTGACGCAGCTCAGCCTGGCCGTCGAGTACATGCACGCCCAGAAGTACCTGCACCGCGACCTGTGCCCGCGGAACGTCATGATCACGAACGAGGGCAAGGTCAAGCTGATCGACTTCGGCCTGACCATCCCGTACACGCCGGCGTTCTGCTGGCCGGGCAACCGCACCGGCACGCCGGACTACCTGGCCCCGGAGATCATCCGCCGGCAGTCCACCGACCACCGGGTGGACCTGTTCGCCCTGGGGGCGACGGCGTACGAGCTGTTCACCGGCGGGCTGCCGTGGCCGAAGGCGCAGGGGTCGATGGAGATCCTGCTCAAGCACATCAACACGCCGGGCCGCGACCCGCGGGAGTTCAAGCCGAAGATGGGTGATGAGCTGCACGCCTTCCTGGTGAAGGGGGTCGAGCGGGAGCCGGCGAAGCGGTTCCAGTCGGCGACCGAATTCCGGCAGGAGCTGCAGGCGCTGGACGAGGGCGCGCTGGGGATTTAAGCGCGAGCGCCACACAGGACGGCCAGCGCCAGCGCCGCCGTCTCGACCCGCAGCATGCGCGGGCCGAGCCCCACCACCCGCCAGCCCGCCGCCCGCGCCGAATCGATCTCTTCGGCCGTGAACCCGCCCTCCGGCCCGACCGCCACTGCGATGTCGCCCGCACGATCGACCGCCGGCACCGGCTCGCCGCCCGGATGGGCCACCAGCCGCAATGCCGGCAGGCCTGCCCCGGTGCAATACTCCTCCCACGCCGCCGGCGGCCCGACTTCCATCAGCACATTCCGTCCGCACTGTTTGCTCGCCTCGACCACCGCCCGTTCGAGTTTATCCAGCCGAGCGTCCCTCGGGTGGACCACGGTCCACCGCGTCCGCAGCGGCACGAACCGCGTCACACCTAGCTCGGTCAGCTTCTCCACGAGGAAGTCGCCGCGGTCGCCCTTGGGCAGCGGGGCGGCCACCTCCAGCCGGAAGTCCAGTTCCCGCTTTGGGGTATGGCGGCCGGTCACGTCCAAAGCGACCTGCTTCTTGTGAACGTCGGCGACGACGGCGGGGTATTCTGCGCCGTCGCCGTTGAACAGGCAAACCGCGTCGCCGGGGCGGGCGCGGAGGACGGTAGCAAGGTGGTGGGCTTCCGGGCCTGTGAGGACGACCGGCCCCGGCCCGAGCGGGCAATTGACATAAAACCGATCGGCCATGTCTGGTAGAATAGGCCGCCCCGCCGGCCGGGCCACGCACCCCCGGCCAGAGCCGATCACGGAGGATCGCGGAATGTCCACCTCTTCGCCGCCCGCCGGCCCCTCGATGCGGCAGCAGCTCGATGAGCTCGACGCCCTGTTGCAGCGGATGCTCTCCCTGCCGGTCAACCAGCCCGACGACGACTCGGCCGCCCGCCCGCCGGTCGCCCCGCGGCCGGCCGCCGACCCGTCCGCGACGCCGCCGCCGGGCCGCGGCCCGCGGCTGGTGCTGCTGGACGGGTCCGCCCCGGTCCCGCCGCCGCAGTCGGCACCGGCCGGGTGGGACGCGACCTGGAACATCAACCTCAACCCGCAGCAGGGCAGTTCGATCCTCGGCCCCCGCAGCCCGGCGGCGCCGCGGCAGCAGCCGGAGTCCGCCCCGCCGGTGTGGCGGGCCGAGACGGTCGCGTTCGCCCCCGCCCGGCCGGAGCCGACGCCGCAGCCGCCGTTGTCCGCCCCGACGCCGCATGCGAACCCGGCCGTGCGCGTCGATCCGGCCCCGGTCAACCGGCCGCAGGCCGCGGAGCCGGCACCGCTGCCGCTGTGGCCGCTGGTCGCCGTCAACCGCGTCTTCGACGCGGTCATGCCGTGGCTGGGGCCGCCGGGGCAGTGGCTGTGCACCCGGGCCGGCCGGAACCTGCTCGGCTACGCCGGGCTGGGGATGATCCTCGGCGGCGCCGCCTGGGCCGCCGGCGGCTGGTTCGGTTGGCCGCGGTAGGCCGACCCGCTATCATGTCGAGGGGGCCGGGCGCGACCGCGCCCGGCCCCAACCGTCCCACGGACCACGCCGCCATGTCGATGCCCCTGTCCCCGCCGGCCCCGGCGGCCGCCCC
>DASXAN010000314.1:0-1813 GCA_036406755.1 Gemmataceae bacterium | reverse complement strand
GGAGAAGGCGCCGGGCGACGACGTGCCGGACTTCGAGCGGCGGAAGGTGTACGACACGACGCAGCCGGGCCGGGGCAACGGCGGTCACACCTATGGCGACGACCTGACCGACGCCGACCGGCGGGCCGTCATCGAGTACCTCAAGACGCTCTGACGGGGGGCGTGATCAGTCATCGGCGATCGATGGCACTCGCTCACCGGTTCGGACGGCCGGCAGGTTCAGCCACTTCCGCACCTGGGCCCGCTCGTCGTCCCGCAGCCGGTACCGCGGGCCGGGTGCCTCCGAGTCCAGCTTCAGCGCCGCCGCGGCCGCCTCCATCCCGGCCTTCGTGTCCTTGACGGCAAAGTAGACGCGGGCCACCTGGAACCGCAGCCGGGCCGCCCGGGCCGGGTCGCGCTCGACCACGGCCCGGATCAGGTCGTCGACGTGCTTGAACTGCTCGCCCCGCTTGGTCGGCGTCGCCTCGGCGAACCGCAGCCGCACCCGCAGCTCGGCCAGGTAGCCGGCGACGCTCTCGGGGTCGCGGGCCTGGGCGTACCGGGCCGCCATGATCGCGTTCTCGTCCGGCTTGACGGGCGCGCCGAGTTCCCACATCGCCATCCACCACGGCACCTGCTCCAAGAGCGGCCCGGCGGCGTCCGGGTCGGCGCGGACGGCCGCGGTGAGCGGGCGGAGGATGGTCCGGTCGATGTACACGGCGGCGTCCACCCGGGCTTCCCGCTTGCCCAGCGCGTCGGCCTGGTCGATCTTTTTTACTCTGGCCGGGTATCCGTGGGCCGCCAGCCGGGCCTGCCACACCGCCCATGCCGAAGTCACGCCGGGGACGGCGACGAGCCCGATGAACGCGGCGGCGAGCGGCACGGTGACGAGCACCGGCACGAGCCGGCCGACGCCGCTGCGGGCCCACGCGGAGGCCGCCGGCGGGGCGGCGAGGTTCAGGGCGACCGCGGCCAGCACGGCGACGACTTGCGCGATATCCGGGGCGAGACTTGCTTCGCAGGCCAGACCGAAAGCCGCCGCGGCGATCATGCTGATGACTGGCATTGCATCAGACAGGCGCCGCATCCAGGGCGTGCCTGACGCGACAGCGAGCGTGACGAACCAAGCCAGCGCGCGGACTGCGGCCGTGGCGCCCAGCTCACGGATGGGCGGCGACGGTGATGGGGGGAGATCGTAGACCTGCAGGACGAACCCGCCGAGCAGGCCGGCGATCCCACCCAGGTACAGCTCCCACCTCGTCCCGAGCGGTGGGTCGGTCGAGCGGTCTTCGCACCGGATGACGCTCCGACGGACCCGCCAGAAGCCGACGGCCAGGGTCAGGAGCAAGGCGATGAGGGCCGGCCAGCCGCACGTCGCGGCCAATTTGAGATAGGCGCTCGTTGGCGGGAGGTCGGCGTCCGCCGGCGCGACGTACCGCGGGAGAAATCGCTCAAACTGACCCGGCCCGACGCCCATCGGGTGGTCGGCGAGCATGGACAGACCGGGGAGCCAGTTCACGTCGCGGTACGACCGGTTGGGGCTCTCGGCTGACGAGACCCCGCCAAATGCGACGACGACAAGCAGAATTGCCCAAATCAATGTCAGCCAGTCCCGGTGGCGGAATCGCCCCCGAACCAACGAGGCGACGGCGGAGAACACCAAACCCACTAGCCCACTGAGGACCAGAAACAGCCAGATGATGAGCCTGTCCGCCTCGTGGCGGCTGGCCTCCAGCAGAGTTGCTTCGTCGGCTGAGTCGGCCCAGAAATCTCCGGTGCCGGGCACCACCCCGGCCACCGCGACTGATGGCGAGTACGCCGGGTTCCCGAGCAC
>DASXAN010000313.1:0-5368 GCA_036406755.1 Gemmataceae bacterium | reverse complement strand
GCCAGAACGCCTGCCAGGTCCGGTCCTCGAACTCGCCGCGGACCAGGTCCAGCGCCCGCCGCCGGAGGCCGTCCAGCTCCTCGGCCGGGTCCTCGTCGGCGTCGTGATCGTCGGCCGGGACGGCCTGGAGGCGGCGGTGGGCGTCGGTCCCGCCGGCGGCGGGCGGGTGCTTGCCGCCGCGGCGGAAGTGGAGCAGGACCATGTTCCGGGTGATGCCCCGCAGCCAGCCGCGGAACGAGTCCCCCGGCCGGTCGCGGCGAAATGTGTCCATGCCCAGGGCGGCCGCCCGGAACACTTCCTGGGCCACGTCCTCCCCGTCCGCCCCGCGGACCCCGCCGCGGGCGCACCAGTGGTGGACGAGCGGGCCGTACAGCCGGACCATGGTGTGCCAGGCGTCGCCGTCGTTGGCCCGGAGGCGGTCGAGGAGGGTGAGCGAGGTCGGCTGCTGCGATCCGCCCGGGGCCGGCGTGTCGGGTACGGCCATTGCGGCGGCCTCGCGTGGTGTTGCGCGGCGGGCAATCCTGATACGGAAACCGAACCCCCCGGCCCCCTTCCCGAAGCGGGAAGGGGGTGAGAATCTAAGGGTCTTCTCCCCCTTCCCGAAGCGGGAAGGGGGCGGGGGGTTCGGTTCTTCGCGCCTATGATACCCGGAACGCAACCCGAAATCAGCCGCCCGCCCGGCCGGAGTCGGCCCATGCCCCGCACCGCCTGCCCAACCCCCGACGAGCTGCGGGCGTTCCACCTCGGCGACCTGCCCGACGCGGCCCTGGACGACGTGGCCGCCCACCTGGAGGCGTGCCCGGCGTGCGAGGCGGTCGCGGAGACGCTGGACGGCCTCACCGACCCGGTCGCGGCCGCATACCGCCGCTCGGCCCTGGCCGCGCCGCCGGCCACGGCCGCGGTGCCGGCCCGCGTCGGCGAGTACGACATCCTCGGCGAGGTCGGCCGGGGCGGCATGGGCGTCGTCTACAAGGCCCGGCACCGGCGGCTGCCGCGGACGGTGGCGCTGAAGATGCTCCTTCACGGGGCGTACGCCGACCACGACGAGAAGGCCCGGTTCCGGGCCGAGGCCGAGGCCGTCGCCGAACTCCAGCACCCGAACATCGTCCAGCTCTACGAGGTCGGCGAGCACGACGCCGGCGACGGCACCCCCCGCCCGTACTTCACCCTGGAGTTCGTCGAGGGCGACAGCTTGCACGTCCGCCTGGCCGGCCGGCCGCAGCCGCCCGGGCAGGCGGCCGGCTGGGCCGAGGCACTGGCCCGGGCCGCCCATTACGCCCACGAGCACGGCGTCGTCCACCGCGACCTGAAGCCGTCCAACGTCCTGCTGACGGCGGACGGCCAGCCGAAGCTGTGCGACTTCGGCGTGGCCAAGCGGCTGACCGGGTCGGACGTCAAGACGGCCAGCGGGGCCGTGCTGGGCACCGTCGAGTACATGGCCCCGGAGCAGGCGGCCGGGGAGGGGGCGGTCGGCCCGCCGGCCGACGTGTACGCCCTCGGGGCCGTGCTGTACACGGCCCTGACCGGCCGGCCGCCGTTCCAGGGGGCCAGCCCGCTGCGGACGCTGGAGCAGGTGCAGTCGCAGGACCCCGTCCCCCCGCGGCTGTTGGTCCCGGCCGTGCCCCGCGACCTGAACACCATCTGCCTGAAGTGCCTGGCGAAGAAGCCGGCCGGCCGGTACCCGTCGGCCGCGGCCCTGGCCGACGACCTGCGGCGGTTCCTGGCCGGCGAGCCGATCGTCGCCCGCCCGGTGCCGGCGTGGGAGCGGGCGGGGAAGTGGACCCGGCGGCGGCCGGCCCTGGCCGCGCTGCTGGCGATGAGCCTGGCCGTGCTGACCGTCGGCTTTCCCGGGGCGACGGCCCTGTGGCTGCGGGCCGACCGCGCCCGGGCCGCCACCGACGCCGCCCGCGACCGGCTGGAGGGGGCCGTCTACGCCGGCCGCATCACGTTGGCCGATCACGCCTTTCAGGCGAACGACATGACCGGCGCCCGTCAGCTGCTCGACCGCTGCGCCCCCGACGACGGGCGGCCGGAGCGGCGCCATTGGGAATGGCACTACCTCGACCGCCTCTGCCGGGCCGACCTGCTGCCCGGCCTCGGCCACACCGGCCCCGACGCGGACTGGGTGTTCGGGCTCGCGTTCCACCCGGACGGGCGGACGTTCGTCTCCGCGGCCGGGCTGCCGGGCGGATCGCTGGCCGGCCGGGCCTTCAACGCCGCCCATTCGACGCCGGGCGAATCGAAGGTGTGGGACGCCGTCACCGGTCGGTGCGTGACGACACTGGGCGGCCACCGCGGCGGCGTGTGGGCGGCCGCCTTCAGCCCGGACGGCCGCCGGCTGGCGACCGGCGGCGCCGACGGGACCGTCCGCGTTTGGGACGGCCTCACCTTCGCCGACCGCGGCACCATTCCCGCGGCCGCGGGCCCCGTCACCGGCCTGGCGTACACGCCGGACGGCCGGGTCCTCGTCGTCGCCTCGGCCGGCGTCGTGGTCTGGGACCTGGAAGCCGGCGCGGCGAGATTCAAAGTCCCCACCAAGGCGGACGCCGCGGTGGCGCTCGCCGTCAGCCCCGACCACCGCCTCGTGTTCTGCCCGGCCGACGGCGGCCGCGTGCGAATGGTCAGTCTGCGGACCGGGGCCGATGTCGAGCACCGGCTGCCGCCCACGGCGTGCGCCGCGTTCAGCCCGGACGGCCGGTTCCTCGCCCTGGCGGCCCCCGGTGACCGTCGCATCCAAATCTGGGACGCGGCCGGCGCCACCCAGCTCCGCCAGCTGAGCGGGCACGGCAACGACGTGCTGGCGCTGGCGTTCGCGCCGGACGGCCGGCTCGCCTCCGCCGGCGACGATCGGACGGTGCGGGTGTGGGACCCGGACACCGGGGCCGAGCGGTCGCAGTTCCGCGGCCACCCGACCGGCGTCATCAGCCTGGCCTTCAGCCCCGACGGCCGGCAGCTGGCCTCCGGCGACAACGGCGGCAACGTCAAACTCTGGGACCTGGCGCGCGACCCGCGGGGGACGGCGTTCCTCCCGGCCGGCGGCGGCGAGTACCTGGACCACCTGGCGTTCTCGGCCGACGGCCGGTCGGTCCTGGTCGTCGCGGACACGACCGAAACGGGCGCCAAGGTTCATAACGTCAGCCTCTGGGACGCCGCGACCGGCCGGCTGCGACACCGCCACGTCCTCGGGCCGAAGCACGAGAATGAACACTGGCACCGGACGTACGCCGTCAGCGGCGACGGCGGCCGAGTGGCCGCCAAGGACTGGGCGGGCGGCCGGACGGCCAGTGTGTTCGACGCGGCCGACGCCCGCCGCGTCGGCACCGCCCGCACGGCCGCGACGACCGTGCGGTCGTTGGCGCTGGACCACGCCGGCGGCCGGGTCGCGGTCGCCGGCGGGCCGGACGTGACGCGCGGTGACCCCGGTACTTTCGGCGAACTGTTCGTCTGCGACGTGGCCACGGGCCGCGTGCTGCGGCGACCCGACGTGCCGTCGTCCCACGTCGTCACCCTGGTCGCGCTCAGCCCGGACGGCCGCCGCGTTGCCGGGGCGGTCCGGGAACTGGCGCCCGGGAACGGCCCGCCGATGCCGGCGGCCACGACCACCGTTCGCATCTGGGACGTGGACGCCGGCGGCGAGCCGGTGGTGGTGGACGGCCGGGCGAACGGCCCGGCCACCTGCCTGGCGTTTTCGCCGGACGGCCGCCGGGTCGCATTCGCCGACACCGACGGCCGGGTGCTGGTCCACGACGCCGTCACCGGTCGCGAAGCCTGTCCGCCGCTGAGCGCGTCGGCTCCGCCGACCGGGTTGGCGTTCAGTCCCGACGGCCGCCGGCTGGCCGGCGTCGGCATGGACGGACTGGTCCGCCTGTGGGACGTGGCCGGCGGCCACGAACTGCTCACCCTGCGGGGCCTCGGCCCGCCCGGGTCGGGCCACTACGGGTTCACGGCCCGGGTGGCGTTCAGCCCGGACGGGACGCGGCTGGCGGCCAACGACTGGGACGGGACGATTACCATTTGGGACGCCGGCCCGGCGGGAGGGCGGGATTGGCTTGACGGCGGCGGGCGGGTCGGGGAAGGTAGGTGATCCGGTCCCCGGGGGAGACACGATGGCCGACGCACCGACCTACCCGTACGACACCCGCCTGAACGTCCTTTACCCGCCGCTGGAGGTGGTGGACGTGCCCGCCCTGGCCGCGGCCGCCACCCACCCGTGGTACAACCAGACGCTCTGCCGGGTGAACGACTCGGTCGTCCGCGTCGGCGTCATCCGCGGCGAGTACCACTGGCACAAGCACGACGCCGACGACGAGTTCTTCTACGTCGTCGCCGGCCGGCTGCTCATCGACCTGGAGGGCCGGACGGTCGAGCTCGACGCCGGCAAGGGGTTCGTGGTGCCGAAGGGCGTCGTCCACCGCACCAGGGCACCGGAGCGGACGGTGATCCTGATGGTGGAGACGGCCGCAATTGTGCCGACGGGGGACTGACCCGCCATGTCCGACCCGCTCCTCCGCAGCGACGTCCCCGGCGTCCCGGTCCGCCGCGGCAAGGTCCGCGACGTCTACGACCTCGGCGACCGGCTGGTGATCGTCGCCACCGACCGCCTCAGCGCCTTCGACTGGGTCCTGCCCACGCCGATCCCCGGCAAGGGCCGGCTGTTGACGCAGCTCACCCTGTTCTGGCTCGACCTGCTCGGCGTCCCCAATCACCTGCTCGGCACCGACGTGGCCGCGATGGGCCAACCGTTCGCCGACCACGCCGACGAGCTAACCGGGCGGACGATGCTGGTCCGCAAGGCGGCGGTGGTGCCGTTCGAGTGCGTCGTCCGCGGCTACCTGGCCGGGTCGGGGTGGGCGGAGTACCGGCGGACCGGGGCCGTCTGCGGCGTGCCGCTGCCGCCGGGCCTGCGCGAAAGCGAGAAGCTGCCGGAGCCGATCTTCACCCCGGCGACGAAGGCCGAGGCCGGGCACGACGAGAACGTGTCGTTCGACGTGATGGCGGCCCAGGTCGGGGCGGACCTGGCCGCCGAGTTGCGGGACAAGAGCATCGCCGTCTACCGCCGGGCCGCCGACCACGCCGCGGCCCGCGGTATCATCCTGGCCGACACCAAATTCGAGTGGGGACGACTGCCGGACGGGTCGGTCATCCTGATCGACGAGGTGCTGACGCCGGACAGCTCGCGGTTCTGGCCGGCGGACGAGTACCGGGTGGGCGGCCGGCCGCCGTCGTTCGACAAGCAGTACGTCCGCGACTGGCTGGAGACGACGGCCTGGGACAAGAACAGCCCTCCGCCGGCCCTGCCGGAGGACGTCGTGCGCCAGACCCGGGCCAAGTACGTCGAGGCCTACGAGCGACTGACCGGCCGCGGCTT
>DASXAN010000312.1:0-14362 GCA_036406755.1 Gemmataceae bacterium | reverse complement strand
GTGCGGCTCGCCGACCTTGTCCGCCGGCACCTCGCTTTGCTCACGATCAGCCAGTCAGTTTGGGAGCTGTCTGGCATAGTCGAAGAACCGACGCTCCGCCTCGGCAAAGCGCGGGTGCGAGGTCCAAAGAGCTGCGGGCCTGATCCACAGGTATCCGTGTCGGCTGAAGTAGATGCCAACCCGCTTGATCTCCGGAAATGATGGGTCCATTTGCCGGCCGCGGCGCGCCAAGAGCAGGTAGCCGAATAGCTGATCTAAATCCAAAGCCTTTAGAACCGCGTCTTGCACCGTCTTGAAGTCCAACAGCATGTCGCCGCTGATCAGGTCACCATCTGCCCCGTGAACCGCCCTCGATCCCGCCCCGAATGTGGGGTTCAGCCGCATGATCTGCGAGTGCACGAGCTGATCAAACGGCGCGATCGTGAGGAGATTCACCAGGTTCTCAACGTCCTCCGTCGCCGCATGCTCGAAAGTCGGGTCAAACCTCTGGACCCTGCGAAGCGCATCCAACTTCGCCAGCCGAAGTGCGTGGCCTGCGAGCGACGCGATCACGGCACGACCCGGCACACCAACGAATTGCTGGAAGACCGCAACGTCCCTCTTCGCATTGTCAATCACGCGCCGTGCGCGACGCGAAAGGTCACTAACCGCCCGAGCAATGTCCTGCGATGCCCTCCGCGGAATCCCGAGGGCGAGCGCAATCTTGTCTTGGTACGTATGCATCAACCCTGGGACTGCTTCTGCAACCCATGGGCGCTCGACTGCGTACGGCGCGCGCCGCCATAGCTCAAACCGCAACAAGTAGTCAAAGGCCGTTCCCATCAGCCCGTGTCGTTCGCTCCGCGGCGCCACCTTCAAAGGAACGTCAAGGCGCCTTCGGTCCTTTGGTCGCAGGGGCTTGATCGTCGCCGCGACCCCGGGGATCTTCACAAAGCCCGTGAGACTCATCGCAATGCTCCTTTTCCGCGAACTTCGGGTACGCCTGCCAACTTCGGAATCCGACCTGCACCTCTCACTGGCCATCCACGTCCTGCCCCATGGTCAGCCCTGTTCCAGCGACCATGAAATCTCCCTTGCCGAGTTCGGCACACTATAGTTGCTGACGAAGTGTTCATTGGTACACTAACACAAGGGCTTATAGAGGTCAAGGGAGTTGTCTTGCAGAAAATGCGTGCCGAATCTATGGGCCGCATCGCTTCACGTCTGCGGTGGAGTGAAGGCCGGAAAAACACAGGGACCCTATTTGCAGTCCGCGCCCTGACCAAGTTAGCATTGCCGGGTGCATCGATTCCTCGCGACGCGGCCCAGGCATCAGGAGGGTGCGCCCATGGCCGGACGGAAGTGGGGCGTGCTGGTGATCCACGGCGTCGGCGCGACCGACCCGGGCATGACGGTGGACGCCCTCGTCCCGCCGCTCCTCGACGTGCAGCCGACGCTGGTGCCGACCGCCGGCTACGGCCCGTGCGTCCTCCGCCTGCCCGACGCCCCGCTCCCGCCCGATCGGCCGCCGCCGGCGTTCCAACCGCCGGACCCGATCGAGACGTTCCCCGTCCACGTCCGCCACCTCGAGTCCCGGCCGGCGAGCGGCGGGGCGGCCGAGCCGGTCACCGTCGCCGAGGTGTTCTGGGCCGACCTGGCCACCGTCGCCCCGGGGCGGCTGGCCCTGTTGTGGGGCCTGTTCCAGGCGATCTTCTCGCTGGGCCACGTCGCCGACCAGGCCGCCCGCCAGCCCGGGGCGGTGGCCCGGTGGTTCCGGTTCGCCCTGTGGCTGACGGCCCAGACGCTCTACGGCCCGGTCGCGGCCCTGAACGCCGTGGTGGCCACCGGGCTGCTCGCGCACATCATCCTCCGGCGGTTGTCGCCGGCCGCCGACGGGGCCCCGGCCGTCGCCGCCTGGCTGGCCGTGCTGCTCACCGTCGCCGGCGCGATCCTGTACCTCCGCAGCCGGGCGAAGGGGTGGGGCCAGGCGTGGCAGACGTTCTGGCTCTTCTACGCCCTGACCATGCCGGCCGCGTGGCTCGTGGACGCCACCGGGTTGGTGCCGGCGACGTACCTGCCACCGGCCGACGCCCCGGCCGACGTCCGGTCGATCGCCGTCGTCCTGTTCCTGGTCCGGTGGGTGTACCTGCCGGTGGTCGTGCTGCTGGTGGCCGACTTCGGCCTGTGGCTGGCGGCCCGGACGGCCGGGCCGGTGCGGCGGCGGCCGGCCCTGCGGCCGGGGCTGGACGCCGCCCTCGCGGCGATCCTGTTGCAGATCGGGCTGTGGCTGTTGCTCACCCCGGCGACGCTGCTGGTGGTCCGCGGGCTGGCCCCGCGGACGCGGGCGGCCCCGGACGGCGTGGACGTGTTGCTCCGCGGGTCGTACCTGGCGTTCCTGTTCCACCTCGGCCTGACGGCGGTGTTCGGCCTGAGCGTGCTGGCGGTCTACGGCCGGCGGGCGCGGTGGTCCCGGCGTCAACAGTGGGCCACGCCCATCCCCCGGCTGATCGTCAACGCCATGATCCTGGCCACCCTGCTGGCGCTGTCGCTGGTGTCGGCGGTGACGTTCGCGGCGTTCGCCCTGGGGGAATGGGGCTGGAGCGCGTGGTGCAAGCAACTGGCCGACTGGCTCGGGGCCGGCGTCGGCACCCTGACCGGCAACGCCGACGCCGCCCACATGCAGCTGGTGGCGACGGCCGCCGCCGGGCTGCTGGCGGTGGCCGCCACGCCGATCCGCGACGCGGTGCACATCCTGATGGACGTGATCAACCACTTCTACCGGCCGCACTGCCGGGTACCGTGGCCGGTCGGCCCGGTCGAGGGCAACCGCATCACCGACTTCACCGTGCAGGTGCGGATCGAGGACCGGTGCGAGCGGGTGCTGCGGTACCTGCGGTCGCTGGACGTCACGCACCTGGCGGTCGTCGCCCACAGCCAGGGGACGGTGATCGCCGTGGACGTGCTGGCCAAGCGGCAGAACCAACGCCTGTTCAAGGGGCTGGCAGACCTCAGGCTGGTGACGATGGGTTCGCCGCTGACGCACCTGTACCAGCACTACTTCCCGAAGCGGTACCCGCCCTTGTGGGAGCGGTGCTGGCGGCTCTTGTTCTACCGGGTGCGGACGTGGGTGAACGTCTACCGGCGGGACGACTTCGTGGGGATGGACATCGATTTCCCGGCGGTGCCGCCGCCGTGGTGGGACGCGAAGCAGCCGTTCCCGTATCGCAACGTGCCGCTGGGCCCGGGCGGGCACACCGGCTACTGGATGCAGCGGGCCGCGCTGGCGGCGATCGGCGGGGAGTTGCCGTGAGAGCCGCGGGGACGGCGGGCGGCTTGTGAGTGTCGCTCATTACTGACAAACCTCGCCGGCCGACCTCGCCGCTGGCACCGCGGCACGTTCGTTTTCGGCGCGAATTCTCATTCTTTTCAAATCTTCCGACAGCGCCGGGAAGGCGCTTGTTCGCCGTTGGCCACCGCTGTACCGTAGCAAGTCGCCGGTCGCGGACGCCGTCCCCGATCCGGCCGCTCGGCCGCACCCGCTTCACGACGAGTATCGCGTACTTCGCAGGACCCGACCCGTGAACTCGCTCCGTCTCGCGCCTCCCGTCCGCCCGCTGTGTCTGGCCCTCCTCGTCGCCCTCGCGGCCGGGGGCCCGGCACACGCCCAGTCTTGGTCGAACGTCGCCGCGGGCACCTACAGTTGGAACACCACCGCCAGCTGGGGCGGGTCCGCGTTCCCGAACGCCGTCGACGCCAGCGCCACCATGGGCGTCGACATCACCGGCGACCAGACCATCAACCTGGGGCAGGCGATCACCGTCGGCAGCCTGACCTACGGCGACACCAACAGCTCGAACGTCATGACGATCGCGGCGGGCAACAGCCTGACGTTCTCCGTCTCGTCCGGCGGGGCGACGTTCACCACCTCCGCGAACACGAACAACAACGCCATCAACGCGGCCGTCGTCCTGGCCAGCCCGCTGAGCGTGACGCACGCCGGCACCGGCCTGATGACCTTCGGCGGCGTCGTCAGCGGGCCCGGCTCGTTGACCACTTCGGCCGCAGGGACGGTCGTGCTGTCCGGGGCGAACACCTTCACCGGCGGCAGCGTGGTCACGGCCGGCACCCTCCGCGGCACGGTCGCCGGGGCGTTCGGCGGGAACACGACGGCCGCCGCCGTCACGCTCGCCGGCGGGTCGCTCGACCTGTTCAACAACACCGGCACCACGTTCACGAATGCGAACGTCACCGTGACGGCCAACGCGACGGTCATCTCGAACCGGTCGACGGCCGGGGCCGGCGTGACACACACGCTCGGCACGCTCACCATCGGCGGGGCGACGCTCGCCGTCACCCGCGGGGCGAACGCCACCTCGGGCGTCGGCGGCGTCGTCTTCGGGGACGTGACGCTGACCGGGAACGCGGTCTTCGCGCCGGCGGCCAACACCTTGCTCACCGTCGGCGCGATCAACGGGGCGTTCGGGGTCACCCAGAACGGGTCCACCACCACCGTGGTGACCGGCGCCGGCACCTACAGCGGCGGCACGACGCTCGTCGCCAGCACCATTCAGGCGAACAACAACTCGGCGCTGGGCACCGGCGACGTGAACTTCCCGACCGGCAGTACCGGCCGACTGACCATCAACGGCGGCGTCACCGTCGCCAACAACGTCAGCGTCGCCGCCGGCGTCAGCGGCGTCACCGGCGTCGGGCTGATCCAGGGCATCGGCACCGGCCAGGCCGTCTTCAACGGCACGCTGACGCTGGGCGGCGTCACGACGTCCGGCGGCGTCCTCCTCGGCGTGAACGCCGCCGGCAGCGAGCTGGTCATGGGCGGCCCGATCAACCAGACCGGCGCCAACGTCGGCCTGAGCCAGCGGGCCGGTCGGGTGATCTACAAGGGCGGCGGCAACCTCACCGGCAACTTCAACGTCACCGACACGGCGTTCGTCGGGGCCACCAACGGCATCCCGACCGGCCTGTCGCCGACGCTGGCCGGCTCCGGCTCCGCGACGCTCGACCTGGCCACGTTCGGGTTCGACCAGGCCCTTGCGGGCCTGACCCTCGGCAACTCGGGCAGCGCCTTCACCAGTACCGTCAACATCGGCGCCCACACGCTCACGCTCAACGGCAACGTCGCCTCGATCTCGGGCGCGACCCAGCTCGTGACCCACGCGTTCAACACGACGGCCGGCGGCGCCATCGCGGTCGGGGCCGCCGGGAGCACGTTTACCGTCGCCGACTCGCAGGCCACCAACGACGTGGTCGTCAACGGGGCGGCGATCTCCGGCGCCGGCGGGCTCACCAAGGCGGGGCCCGGCACGCTCGTGCTCCGCAACGTCACGCTGGCCGGCCCGCTGACCGTCAACGCCGGGACGGTCGCCCCGTCACTGGCGAGCGGGACCGGCGGCACCCTGACCACCTCGGCTCTGGCGTTCGGCCCCGGCCCGACCACCGTCCGGATGAGCGTCGCCGGGGCCGGCGACATCATCAACGGCGGAACCGTCACGACCACGGCCGGCGGCACGGTGTCATTCGCCCTCTCCGGGAACAACGGGGCGACCGTGGTCAACGGCACCTACCCGCTCATCAACTACACCGGCACCAGCCCGGGGCTGAGCAACTTCGCCATCGGCTCGTTCGGCCACGCGACGGCCACGCTGGTCGATACGGGCACGGCCATCGCCGTCAACGTCACCGGCTTCGACCGCGTCGTCTGGACCGGGGCGACGGACGGCAACTGGAACGGCACGACGACGAACTGGCAGACCCAGACCGGGGGCGCGCCCACCACCTTCCTGCCGGGCGACAACGTCGGCTTCCCGGACGCGCCGTCCGGCCCCGGCGGCACCAACATCACCATCGCGGCCCCGGTGGCCCCGGGCAGCGTCTCGGTGAACGCGGACACGACCAGCTACACGTTCACCGCGTCCGGGGCGAACCAGATCGGCGGCTCGGGCGGCCTGACCAAGACCGGGGCCGCGACGCTGACCCTGACCGGGGCCAACGCCTACTCCGGGCCGACCGCCGTCACCGGCGGCACGCTGGCCATCAACGGCACCAACAGCATCGGCGACGGCAGCGCGTCCAACACCATCGCGCTGAGCGGCGGCGGCCGGCTCAGCATGACGGCGGGAATGGACCTGGGCGTCAACCGCTCGATCGCCGTCGGGGCCGGCGGCGGCTCGCTCTCGTACAACGCCACCGGGGCCGGCACCGTCACCGTCGGCGGCAACCTCACCGGCACCGACCCGCTCTCCTTCCAGAGCAACGCCGCCGGGGCCGGGACGTTCGTCCTCAACGGCAACAACGCCGGCTACACCGGCAACATCACCGTGGACGTGGCGTCCACCGGCATCACCGCCCTGCGGATCGGCACGCCGACCGCCGCCCCGGGGGGCGGGTCGATCACCCTCAACTACGCGGCCGGCGGCGCGAGCGGCAGCGCGACGACGCTCGACCTGCCCGGCACGTCGGTGCCGGCCACCGTCACGCTGAACATGACCACCCTGCAAAACGGCGGGACCAGCCTGCGGTCGCAGGTCACGTCGTCCGGCACCGCGGCGCTGAACGGCCCGATCACCCTGTCGGGCAGCGCCATCGCCCAGATCACCCCCGCCGCCGGCGGCACCATGACGATCAACGGCAACGTCACCGAGGCGACCCCCGGCGGGTTCACGGGGTTCTTCATCGTCCGCGGGGCCGGCACCGGCGTCGTCAACGGCACGATCAACCTCCCCACCGGGACGGTGTCGAAGACCGACGGCGGGGTGTGGACGTTCAACTCGTCGGCCGGCAACAACTGGACGCTCACCCAGATCCTCAGCAGCGGGTCCGTCCGGCTCGGCGCGACCAACGCCTTCCCGGCCGGGGCGCTGCTCCAGATCGGGCAGGCGAGCGACAACGCCAGCTCGCTGCTGGAGATGAACGGGTTCGACCTGACGGTGAACGGCCTGACCTGGATCGCCGGCACGGGCAGCAACGCCCGGGCCGTCGGCAACTCGTCGGCGACGCTGTCCACGCTGACGGTCAACAGCGCCACCAACCAGGCCTACGGGGCCACGACCGGCAACACCGGCGGCCTGCTGACCGGCAACCTGCGGCTCGTCAAGGCGGGCACCAGCACCCAAACGCTCGGCGGCGCGAACACCTACACCGGCGGTACGCAGATCAACGCCGGCACCTTGACGGTGACCAACACGACCGGCAGCGGCACCGGCACCGGGTCCGTCACGGTGGCGGGCGGCGGCATCCTGAACGGCACCGGCATCCTCGCACCGACGGGGGGCAACGGCGTGACGGTCCAGCCCGGCGGCACGCTGAAGGCCGGCACCAGCCCCGGCGTCCTGACGATCTCGCCGGCGGCCGGGGGGGCGGTCACGCTGGCGGCGGGCTCGACGTTCGCGGTGGACGTGCAGGGCACGACGCCGGGGAACACGGCGACCAACCACGGCCAGCTGGTCGTTACCGCCGGCACGCTCGACCTCGGCGGCTCGACGCTGAGCGCCACCTTCTCCGGCTACGCGCCGTCCGCGGCGGACACCATCAACATCATCAACTACACCGGCGCGACGCTCGCCAACACCTTCAACGGCCTGCCGGACGGGGCGGTCGCCTACCCGAACGTCCTGGGCAGCGGCATCGACTACCGCATCTTCTACGGCACGCTGGTGCCGAACCGGGTGACGCTCAGCCCGGTGCCGGAGCCGGCGGCGTGCCTGTCGGTCGCGTGCGCCGGCTTCGCGGCGGCGGCCGTGGCGCGCCGTCGGCGGACCCGTGGGGCCGGCGACGGGGCGACAGTGCTCCCCACACCGGGGGCCGAGCACAACTCCGGCTGAACCCATCGACAACGGCTGCCGCGCCGCCGCGTCCTCGTCCGCCGATAGGCCGGGCGCAGCCATGCCGTGGGCGGCGAACTGCCCGTGCAGCTGCCGGATGGCCGGCAGCTGTTGCTGGCACCGCCCGCACCAACTCGCTCGGAAGTCGACGTGGCTGACCTGCGAGATGCTTCACCGCCCCCGGGCGTCCAGCACGAAGAACACTTCCAATGCCGGCGGATCCCCCTCGGCCTTGCGGACGTACGTCAGCCCCAGGAACACCCCGGGGGACACCTCCCGACACTCGTCGCGGACGCCGGCGAAGAGCTTCGACGTACAGTGGTAGTCGAACACCAGCGTCGGCCCGCCGTCGTACCAGCTCTCCCCCGGGTACACCCGGGCCTTGACCGCCTTGGCAACGCCGAAGACGTGGTTGACCATCATGTCGCCCTGGCAGTTGAATTCCTTGCCCTGCCAGAGCAGGCGCGTGGCGTAGGTGCGAGCCACGGTCAGGCGCTTGCCCGGCTCGAAGACGGCGTAGCCCTTGGCGAAGCCGGCCGGCGGCGCGGCGGTCGGGGTACCGCTTTCGTAGAGGGCCAGGAGCTGGCACCGCGACATGCGGATCAGGCATTCGGGAGTGAGCTCTCCCGCCGGGCAACGGCCGGCGACCAGGAGACAACCCAGGACGAGCGCGGCGCGGCGCATGGCGGAACACTCCGGGCGGAATTCGGGCCGTCGGGTCATCGGCCGACGGCGGCGCACCGGGCCAGCCGGACGGGGTCACTCGGCGGGCCACTCCGCCGCGACACCCGCGTCCCCCTCATAACCCGCCGAACCCCACCCGCCGCCCCGCTCTCCTTGCCACGCCCCGGCCTGCCGCCTAGTCCAGAGAACGGCGTGCCCCAGGTCCCACCAAGCCGAGGGGGTTCCGATGAGCGGTCCCTGCGCCCGATGTGGCATCGCGGGCTTACTCACGGCCGGCGTGTTCGGCCTAGTGCTCCTGACCCTCGGCCCGACTCAGCCGCGGGGGACCGGCCAACAACCGCCGGCCCCGGCTGCGCCGGGTACCCCGGCGGCCCGCAAGCCCCGGCCCGAGGGCAAGCCCGTCGCCATGCCGGCCAACCCCGTCGGCGTCGAGGTCCGCCTCGGCGTCAAGGACGCCGCGCCGACCCCCTGGGACGGCGAGGTCGAACTCTCCGGGGGCAAGCTCCTGGCCATGTCCGTCCGCCGCGGCGGCGCCAACGCCCGTGTGGACGGCACGAAGTTCACGGCCCGCTCGGTCCGCCAGCAGATGGCCGTCAACGGCCCGCTCCTCCGCCTCAACCTCGACGCCCCCCCGAGCACGACGGTCACCGTCAAGACCCGGCAGGGCAACTTCTCCTTCAAGCTCGCCGACCTCCCGCTCGGCACGCAAAAGCCCTACCTCGACGGCAAGGCCACGGCCGAGCGCGAGGAGGGGGCCGTCCGCCTCACCGGCCGCGAAACGGAAGACGACTACCCCGCCCTGGCCAAGGGCCCCGACGGCACGGTCTGGCTCGCCTACGTCGAGTACCGGCCGGCCCCGCCGATCGTCATGGAGCGCGTCCGGGCCGGCGGGTTCGACGACCTGGCGCCGACGGGCAACGGCGACCAGATCCTGCTGGTCCGCTTCGACGGCACGACCTGGTCCCCGCCGCTGGAGGTCACGGACCCCGGCCTCGACGTCTGGCGGCCGACGGTGACCGTGGACGGCCGCGGCGCCGTCTGGGTGGCGTGGGCGCAGCAGGTGGACGGCGACTGGGAGATCTTCCACCGCCGCTACGCCCCCGGCCAGGGCGGCAGCCCGGGGCGGTGGTCCACGGCTACCCGCGTCACCAACCACCCCGGCACCGATTACAACGTCGCCGCCGCCACCGACTCGGCCGGCGTCGTCTGGCTCGCCTGGCAGTCGTGGCGGGAGGACAATTTCGACGTCATGCTCGCCGCCCAGGCGGACGGCCACCCGTGGCACGAGCCGCGCGTCCTCTCCAAGAGCAAGGCGAACGACTGGAACCCCGCCATCGCCGCCGACGGCCGGGGCAACGTCTACGTCGCCTACGACACCTACGACCGGGGGAACTACGACGTCCTGCTCGCCGCCGTCACCAAGGACGGCCCGGAGGCGAAAGTCACCCCGGTGGCGGCGTCGGCGAAGTTCGAGGCCCGGCCGCACCTGGCCTGCGACGCCGACGGCCGCGTCTGGATCGCCTACGAAGAAGGCGACGAGCAGTGGGGCAAGGACTACGCCCACGCCGGCAACGTGAGTAACGTCGGCCTGGAGAAGAACCCCGGCTTCGCCCTCTACGTCAACCGGACGGTGCGGGTGAAGTGCCTGGCGAACGGCCAGCTGATGGAGCCGGCCGGCGACCTGGCCAAGGCCTTCGCCGCCAGCCCGCTCCGCCGCAACAAGAGCCTGCCGCGGCTGGTCGTCGATACGTCGGGCGGCGTCTGGCTTTTGGTGCGGCACCACCTGGTGCCCGGCGCCCAGGGCGAGGCGTGGGCCAGCTTCGCCCTCCGCTACGACGGCTCGGCGTGGGGCCCCGTGCTGCCGCTGGCCGACTCCGCCAACCTGATCGACGTCCGGCCGGCCGTAGTCCCCTTCGGCAACGGCGTGCTCGCGGTCTACAGCGGCGACGACCGTGTCCGCACGCAGAACCGCGACCAGGACGACCTGTTCGCCGCCGTCCTCCACCCCGCGGCCCCGGCGAGCCCGCCGCAGCTGGTCGCCGCCGCGGCCGCCCCGCCGGCGGCGGTGGCGGCGGTCCACCCGCACGAGGCCGAGGACGTCGCCCGGGTGCGGTCGGCCCGGGTGGACGCGGGCGGTAAGAAGCTCCACCTGCTGCGCGGCGAGTTCCACCGGCACACCGAGTACGGCTCCCACAACGACGGCGACGGCCTGCTCGAGGACGCCTGGCGGTACGGGCTGGACGCCGCCGCCCTCGACTGGATCGGCGTCGGCGACCACGACAACGGGTTCGGCGTCGATTACTACTGGTGGACGTTCCAGAAGGTGACGGACCTGTTCCACAACCCGCCGCACTTCGTCGCCGAGCACGTTTACGAGCGGAGCGTGGTCTACCCGAACGGCCACCGCAACGTCATCATGCCCCGCCGCGGCATCCGGCCGCTACCGCGGCACGAGCAGCCGGTCGCGGACGGCACGGCCGAGAAGGGCTCCGCCGACACGAAGATGCTCTACGCCTACCTGAAGCACTTCGGCGGCATCTGCGCCAGCCACACGAGCGCCACCAACATGGGCACCGACTGGCGGGACAACGACCCCGACGTCGAGCCGGTCGTCGAGATCTACCAGGGCCACCGCCACAACTACGAGCAGCCCGGCGCCCCGCGGTCGCCGACCGCCGCGACGCAGATCGGCGGCTTCCGGCCGAAGGGGTTCATCAACCTGGCCCTGGACAAGGGGTACCGCCTCGGCTTCCAGTCGTCGAGCGACCACATCAGCACGCACATCAGCTACGGCATGCTGCTGACCGACGACGTGTCGCGGCAGGGGATCATCGACGCCTTCAAGAAGCGGCACAGCTACGCCGCCACCGACAACATCGTGCTCGACGTGCGGTGCGACGGCCACCTGATGGGCGACGCGTTCGAGCTGACCGGGCGGCCGACGCTCGACATCCGCGTCACCGGCACCGGGCCGGTGGCGAAGGTCCACGTGCTGCGGGACAACCGGTACGTCTACACCGGCCAGCCGAAGACGCAGGAGGTGACGCTCCGCTACACGGACAACGACGCGCCGGCGGGCAAGGCAAGCTTCTATTACGTGCGGGTCGAGCAGGCGGACGGCAACCTAGCCTGGTCGTCGCCGTTCTGGATCACGGTGAAGCCGTAGAGAGCACGCAGCGCGAGAGCACGCAGCGCCAGCAAGTGCGGGCACTCTCACGGCGTCCCGCCCTCCTCCCCCACCCGCGTCCCGTAGCGGACCTCGGGCGGTTGCTCCGGGCCCCTCTCGACCCGGACGACGAGCCAGCCGTCCCAGCCGTCCGGCGACCGTTCCAGCCAAACGCGCAGCCGCGTTTGGCCCGTCTCCCGGACTTCCTCGACGGTCGCGACCGCCCGCCCGCCCTGTTCGTCCGGCGGTCCGACCTCGACCCAGCCCTTGACCCCCCGGGCCTCCCGCCGCAGCGCCGCGGCGAGGGCGTCGTCGCCGGGGTACGTGTGCCGCACCTCCGACCGCAGCGGCTCGCCCAGGCAGCGGCGGTACCGGACCGCGTCGCCGGCGCGGCACGCCTCGCGGTACGCCTCCAGGCACTCGGCCGGCGTGCGGCACCCGGCCGGCCGCGGCCGCAGCGACCAGGCCAGGGCGCCGGCCAGGACGGCGCACGTCAGGGCGACCGGCAGCAGGCGGCGCTTCGGGGAGCGAATCATGGTTCCACCCGCGGCCTACGCCCCGGCCAGTTGCTTCGCCACGTCCGCCCCCTTCTCCAGCCGCGGCAGCTCCGCCGGCAGCGCCTCCAGGTACTTCTGCGCCGCCCCCGTGTTGAACACCACCACCCGCTCGTCCCTGCGGATGTCGCCGCGCTGCACCAGCGCCTCCAGACAGTCGAAACACACCGCCGTCTCCGGGCAGACGCTCACCCCCTCCGCCCCGCTCACCCGCGTCATCCACTCCGCGATCCGCCCCTCCCGGCCCGCGACCGCCTTGCCGCCGCTGGCCCGGATCGCGTCCAACATCATGAAGTCGCCGACCGCCGCCGGCACCCGCAGGCCACTGGCCACCGTGTCGGCGTTCTCGAACCGCGTGGCGAACCGCTCGCCCTTCTCGAACGCCCGCACGATCGGGGCGCAGCCGTCGCTCTGGCACGAGTACAGCCGCGGCATCTTCGCGTCCGCCAGCCAGCCCAGCTCTTTCAGCTCCTGGAACGCCTTCCACATGCCGATCAGCCCGGTGCCACCGCCGGTCGGGTACAGGATCGCGTCCGGCAGCCGCCAGCCCATCTGCTCGGCCAGCTCCAAGCCCATCGTCTTCTTGCCCTCCAGGCGGTACGGCTCCTTGAGCGTGCTCAGGTCGAACCAGCTCATCGCCGCCGTGCCGGCCTTGACCATCTTGCCGCAGTCGTCGATCAGCCCGTTGACGGCGTACGCCTTGGCCCCGTACAGGACCGCCTCCATCTTGTTGACCACCGGCGTGTCGTCGGGCATGAGGACGTACACCTCCAGCCCGGCCCGGGCCCCGTAGGCGGCCGCCGCCCCGCCGGCGTTGCCGGCCGTCGGCAGGGCCAGCCGAGTCACGCCGAGGTGCCTGGCCATGCTCACGGCCGTCGTCATGCCGCGGCTCTTGAACGACCCGGTCGGCAGCTGCGACTCGTCCTTGATGACGAGGTTCGACAGGCCCATCTCGCCGCCGATTCGCGGGCACGGCAGCAGCGGCGTCATCCCCTCGCCGAGCGTCACCGGCTCGGCTTCGGTCGGCAGGGGCAACAGTTCGCGGTAGCGCCACAGGCTCGGCGGGCGGTCGCGAAGGTCGGCCGGCTTGACGGCCTTCGCCACGGCGGCGAGGTCGTACCGCACCCAGAGGGGCCGGTCCTTGTGGGTGCCGAGGAGTTGGCCCGGCTCGAACCGGGTGCCGTCGAGGGCGCTTTCCAGGTGGGTCACGAACGCGGGCATAGCGGCTCCGTAGGGATGGGCGCGGCGGGACCGGGACTATGATACGGACGCGGCCCGGCGTTTGCGGGGCCAGAACCTAACCCCCCGGCCCCCTTCCCTAAGAGGGAAGGGGGAGAGACGCCAAGGAAGAAGCGGCGGCCGGCGGCAGCTCTGTTTTCCTTGACTGCTCACCCCCTTCCCTCTTAGGGAAGGGGGCCGGGGGGTTAGGTCTCTGGAGGAGTTAGCCATGCCCGTCCGCGGCGTCATCTTCGACCTCGACGGCACCTTGGTGGACACCAACTGGCAGCACGTCGAAGCGTGGCGGCGGGCGTTCGCCGCCTGCGGGCACGACGTGCCGGCCGAGCGGATCGTGGCCGAGGTCGGCAAGGGGGGCGACCAGCTCCTCCCGTCCGTGCTCGGCCGCGCTGCCGCCGACCGCGACGGCAAGAAGGTCAGCCGGCTGTACACCGAGACGTTCAAAACGATCGCCGGCCGGGAGCGGTTCGCCGTCCAGCCGGGGGCGGTCGATCTGCTCGACGAACTGCGCCGCCGCGGGTTGAAGACCGCGCTGGCCACGTCCAGTCCACAGGACTTGCTGAAGGCCATCCTGGCCAGCGCCGGCGTGGACTTCACGAAACACGTTGATGTCACGGTCACGGCCGACGACGCGGGCGCGAGCAAGCCGGCCCCGGACGTGGTGCTGGTGGCGGTGGACAAGCTCGGGTTGCGGCCGGAGGAGTGCGCGATGGTCGGCGACACGCCATTCGACGCCGAGGCGTGCGTGAGGGCGCACGTGACGTGCTGGGGCGTGGCGTGTGGCGGGTGCTACACGGCGGAACAGTTACGGGGGGCAGGGGCGGCCGCGGTGTGGGGCGACCCGGCGGATTTGCTCGATCATCTGGATGAAGCGCTGGCGGGTTAGCCGCGACGCGGAGTCTGCG
>DASXAN010000311.1:0-4414 GCA_036406755.1 Gemmataceae bacterium | reverse complement strand
GTCCGGCCGGTGCCCCCCTTGTGGCTGCCGACCGCCAGCAGGTAGCCGTCGTTGGCCATGCCACCATTCCGAGCCGCTTGCGGCTATGCGAGCGTGCATGGCCGCAAGGGCGAACTACACCCGGATCTCTTCCAATTCGGCCACGACCTCGGCGTGCGGCCGGCGGCGGTGTAGGGCGTCCGCCACCCGGTCCAGCCGCTCCGGCAGGGCGATCACGTACCGCCGCAGGTCCAGCCCGGCCGGTGTCGCCACCGCGTCCAACTCCTGCCCGGCGAACTGCGAGAACAGCCCGGCCAGCGCCCCGGCCAGCAGCGCCTCCGCGGCCGCCCCCGGCGGCGAGTGGCGGACCTCGGCGACGAGTAGTCCCTTGTCGTACCGGTTGAAGTCGAGCGTCAGCACTCCCCAGCCGAGGTGGCGGAAGGCCGATTGCAGATCGGCCTGGAACCGGGCCACCGGCGCGTCGGTCAGCGGCTCGCCGCGGAACTCGGCCAGCTCGGCGGCCAGGCGCCGCGCCAGCCCGCGGCCCCACTCGCGGCCGGCCGCCTTGAGCACGCGGCCGGCCGCCGCGCCGCAGGCCGCCTCGGCCGTCTGGTGCAGGGCGGCGAGGAAGTCGTCGGCCAGGCCGAGCAGGCGGGTGCCGGCGCGGTCGCGGGTGATGCCGGCGGCGGGGTCGGTGCGGACGGCGTCGGCGTCGGCGAAGTAGTCCCCGCGGGTCGGGTCGGTGGGCATGGGTGAATCCGCGTGCGAGTCGAACGAGCGTCAAACCATGGCCACGGCCGGCTCCGGGAAGTCGGCCACCACCTGCACGTTCCGCTCCAGGAGCGGCTCCAGCCGGGCGAACGCCTCCGGGCCCACGCGGTCGCGGCAGCGGTCGCGCAGCGCGGTGAACGCGTCGCGGGCGAACTGCGGCGTGACGTTGTACGCCGCCAGGATCGACCGCAGGTAGAACAGCGCCTTGTCCTCGAGCACCCGCACGTCGCCGGCGATCATGGCCCGGACGTCGGCCCGCAGGACCAGCCGCAGGTCGCCGGCCAGCCGGTCCCAGGCGCTGGGGAACAGCCGCTCGAACCGCGGGTACTTCTCCCGCAGTTCGGCGACGGCGGCGGCGATCACGTCGGCCTCGTGGCTCTCGACCTCCTGCCCGGCCTGGACGCGGGCCGGCAGATCGTGGGCGAACGCCAACACCTGGTCTCGCTCCTCGGCGGTGAGGTAGCGGCCGTCGGACTGGCGGAGGATGGCGGTCAGGGGCGGGGTCATCATCTCGTCTCTCGTCCGGACTCCGGCATTGCCGATGGGGCGTTGGGTAGCGGCATTTCGCCCCCGGGTGAGGCTTTGCGAGCCCGGGGGCAGCGGCTTTCCGTCTGTCCTACTCCCAGCCGAACGTCGGTAGCATGGCCGCGACCGTGTATTCGGCCCCCGGCGGCGGCGGGGGCGTGATCACCGGCCGCGGGCGGACCTCGTCCGGGCGGTTCCGCCAGTTCATCAGGCCGAACAGCGTGCCGACCGTCAGCACGCCGAACGGGGCCGGCAGCGGCCCAGGCTCCGCGGTCGCGGGCTTCGGCGGCGGTTCCTCTCCGGCGACGGTCGTCGGCGGCTCATTCCGCCAGTTCGCATGGCCGAGCAGATCCGCGACCGACACGCCGCCGACCGCGGGCGGCTCCTCTACCAACGGAGGCGGCTCCGATTGCGGCGGTGGCTCCAGCACCTCGGCGACGAGCGCCTCGGCCCGCGGCCGCCGCGGGGCCTGCCCCGTCACCTCGGCCAACAGGGCGGCGATGCGGTCGGTTTCCGCGACGGCCAGCGGCGTCGTGCTCATGCTCCGGGTTCCTTCCCAGGTTCGGCCGCCGGCGGCGGCACGAGGCGGTCGAGAATCTCCTCGGCCGACAGTCCTTCGTCCCGCAGCTTCGCGGCGGCCGCGGCCTTGGCGGACGACGCCACCAGGATGCGGCAACCGTCCGCCCCGGCGGCGGCGCACTGCAACTCGACACCGGCCAGCTCCCGCCGGGCCAGGCTGCTGAACACGGCGGCGAACAGCCCGGCGTACAGGTCGCAGGCCGGCTTGCCCGTCCGGCCGACGGCGGCGACGACGGCCGAGTTGGCTAACTCCACGACCGGCAGGCCGGCGCGGGCCCGGCGGAAGTCGTACCGCCAGGTGCCCCAGCCTGCTGCGGTCAGCGGCCACCGCCAGGACTCGAGCATGACGTTGAAGTGCATCTGCTCCAACGACGGTACGCCGAACTCCCGCGGGGCGCGGTCGGCGAAGGCGCGGAAGTCGGCCTCGCCCCACCGCCGGCCGAGGTCGTAGAACACGTCGCCGGCCGTCGCGCCGTTCTCGGCCTCGACGGCGGCGGTGAGGGCGGCGAGCAGGTCGGCGGAGGCGCAGACGAGCCGCCGGCCGGCGGCGTCGCGGAGGGTGCCGCGGGCCGGGTCGGGGCGGACGAAGTCCTCGTCGTTGTAATAGTTGGGCCGCCCCGGGGGGGCGGGGGCCGCGGTCGGGGGCATGGCGGTCCTTGCTCGGGGGCCGGCGCGCGGGCGGCGCGGGGACTGAGTCAAGGTTATCCCGCGATCCGCCGGTTTTCCACTTCCGCGGCAAACTCTGCCGGTTGCGCCGCCCGGCCGGGCGGGGGTGACTCGCCGGTTGCGAGGGTTGTGCGGCGGCGCCGGTCGGGCCGCGGCGGGTCGCGCAGGCACAACGTGTACGCCCCGCACGCCGGGCACGGGCAGGTGGCGACGGCCAGCCGTTCGTAGACGCAGTCGGCCCGGGCGGCCGGCCAGGACCGGCCGCAACTGTCGCAGGCGATCGTCAGGAGGCGCATCTGACTCCCACTCAAAACGGCTTCGCCGCGAGCGGGGTTATTTAGCCTCCGGTCATTGACCGGGGGCTAAATGCGCCGCCGCGCGGCGAAACGAAATCCCTCAATGTCGCGCGGACCGCAGGAACCGATCCGGCGGGCCGAACCCGCGGTAGCCGCGGGCCACCGTCACGCACCAGTCGGTGATCGGCTGGTCGCCCTCGGCGTACACCACCGACCGCGGCGGCTCGACCGCGTCGAACGCCTCGTACACGGCCAGGGCCGGGACGCCGACCAGCACGAACGTCCGGCCGCGGAACGCGTCGGCGTCGCGGACCGGGTTCGGCCGCCACAGGTCGTACTGGCTCCAGCGGTCGCCGAGCGCCAGGCCGATCGTGTACACGGTCGGGTGGCCGTCGCAGTACGCCCCCAGCACGCCGGGCAGTGTCCAGATGGTGGCGACCACGACCGGTTCCTCGCCGCCGGCCCGCACCTCCGCGCGCGCCTCGTCCACGGCGGCGGCCAAGGTTCGCCAGCCGCGGAGGCGGAACGTCGGGTCCACCCGCCGCAGCGGCCGTGGCCGGTCCGGCGTCGGCGGCCCGGCCAAGGCGACGAACAGCGGCCGGGCGACCGTCGTCGGGTAGTGGATGACGAGCGTCAGCGCCAGCCCGAGGGCGGCGGCCCCGGCGACGGCGAGCCGCGTGGCCTTGCGCACGCCGGGCCGCGGCGAACGGACGCGCTCGTCCAGCCAGCCCGCTGCCAGGACGCCGCCGGACAGGTACGCCGCCGCCGGCCAGTTCACCTGCCCGGAGGTCTTCAGGCTCGCCGCGAGGAACACGGCAAAGGTCGGCAGCGACAAGCACCACAGATACCGGCGGCTCGGTTCCGGGTCCCGCCATGGTCGGGCGGCCCAGACGCCGCCGGCCCAGGCGACAAACCAGACGCCGAGCAGCAGCGCCGCCTGCTCGCCGACGTAGACGGCCGGGCCGAGCCGCCGCCAGCCGTCCCGCTGCTCGACGCCGGCCTGCCAGCCGACGTGGCGGACCGTCACCCAGTCATTGCGGGCGTTCCAGTAGGCGATCGGTAGCGTGAACACTCCGGCGATGGCGCAGGCGAGCCAGAACCCGGCGGGGAGGGCGAGGCTCCTGCCGAGCCGGGAGCGTTCCCGGCTCGGCAGGAGCCTCGCCCTCCCGGCACCGAGTTCCATGACGAGGAATAACGCCATCGACGGCAGCCAGAGGGCCATCGTGTACTTGGCCAGGATGCCGACGCCGACGGCCAGCCCGGCGAGCGGCCACGCCCACCGCCGGCCGCCGACCGCGGCGGCGTGGCCGAACACCAGCGCCCAGCCCCAGCAGGCCAGGTACGGGGCGTCGATCGTCATCAGGGTGGAGGCGGCGGCGACCGGCGGCAGCGTCAGGGCCAGCGCGACGACGGCGAACGCCAGCCGCTCGCGGCCGAGCGCCTGGACCGTCAGGACGTACAGGCTCGCCAGAAGCAGCACCCCGCAGACGACGGCCGGTAGGCGGATGGCGAGCGCGAGGTTGCCGGTCAGCGACTCGGACAGCGGGCCGAGCAGAACGCAACTGCCGCGGATGAGCAGGGCGACGAGCGGCCCCTTG
>DASXAN010000310.1:0-2340 GCA_036406755.1 Gemmataceae bacterium | reverse complement strand
TTTGATTGTCGCCTTCGCCCCGGGTTCGACCGTGAGTTCGCGGGCGCTGAACAGCTCCTCGCCGTTCACCGTCCCGTACACGATCCACCGGTCCACGTACCCGTCCCCCTGCGCGGTGACGATCGGCTCCAGGTAATGGCTGTCCTTGAAGCTCGGGTTGACGTTCGCCTCCCAGTCGAGGGCATCCACGAGGTAGGCGTTGTCGTTGTGCTTGTCGGCGGGGAAGTCCTTGGTCAGCAGCGACCGCGGCACGTACCGGCCCTCGACCATCGACTGGTACATGCCGAACACGTCGCTGCCCCACTGCGGTTCGTAGGTGACGAGCGACCCCGGGGCGTGCAGCACGCACGGCGGCACCAGCCACCCGGTCCCCGGCTGGAGGCGGTACGCCTTCGAGTAGTTCAGGATGCCATTGTCGCCCTCGTTCCAGCGATCCAGGCAGCGGACGATGTCCTGTTTGGTCGTCCCCGGTTCGAGGCCGAAGAACGTGTATGGGAAGTTGTTGCCGAGGGCGTTCAACTGGGGTGGGAAGTAGTACGACTCCGGTTTGCCCTGTTGGCCGACGAGCGCTGCCTGCTTGTCGTTCTGGTGCATGTGGTGCGGGATCGGGCCGAGGTTGTCGAAGAACTTCGAGTACACCGGCCACCGCTGGTACTTGTCCCAGAGCGGCTTGCCGATCAGCCGGGAACCCTCCTGGGCGACGGCGTCCCGGAGAGTGAACGCCCGCTTGCCGTCCACGACGACGTGACTGAGCCCTTCGTCGGGAACGCGGCCCTCGTTGGCGGCCTCTGTCGTGGACGCGAACCACCGCTCGTCGATACCGCCGCGGTGGGCGCCGTAGGCATAGGTATCCTGCGGGGCGAGCTTGATCCGCCGGCCGGGCATCAAGAACGACCGCGGCACCCACGTCGGAGCCAATCGCAGGATGCCGCGGGCGGCCTCGACGGCCTGGCGGACGGCGGCAGACGTGGTATTTGTCATCGGATGGAGCCTCTACGGAAGGCGGCGAAATCGTGGGATGCGGGCAGTGATTCGTGGTATAGCCGGGCGACACAGGGTTCGCAAGGAGTTTTGTGCCGGGCATAACGGATTTGTCATGGGTTGTTCGTCGGAAGCGGGTCGGTCGTCGTTAATATTGGCGACGACTGAGCGAACCGACTGGTAGCAGAAGTGTCCATCCCGTGCCCGGCTGGCGCGGCCGGACCAGACGTGCGAGGCGATCATGGCGGCGGCGTGCGACTCGACGACCCGGAGCGTGGTGCTGGCGCTGCCGGCCTCGGAACCGGCGGCGGCCGCCGCCGACCGGCTGCGGCGCGCCGGCTGGCGAGTCTACCGGGCCACGTCGTGCGCCGACCTGCGGCGGCTGGTGAGCCGGGTGCGGCCGGAGGCGGTGGCGCTGGCGGCCGACGGGTTCGACGAGTCCGGATGGCTGACGTGTGCGAAGTTGCTGCGGGACGAGCCGCACCTGCGGGTGATCCTGGTCGGCGACCCGCCGGCCGACGGGGCGGAGTACGCCCGGTTCGTGGGCGCGGAAGCGCTGGTCCCGGCGGACGTGACCGCGGACGAGTTGGCCGACCGCGTCGTCGGCGCGGCGACGATCCCCGGTTAGCCGCGACGCGGAGTCCGCGGAGCGGAGCGAGTCTTAGCGCGCTCCGCTCCGCAGAGCCTCCGCGTCGCGGCTAACCCGTCACTCCACTTCGAAGATACACTCCACCTCGACCGCCATCCCGCCCGGCAGGGCGCTCGTCCCGACCGCACTCCGCGCCCCGACGCCGGCCTCGTCGCCGAACACTTCCGCCATCAGCTCCGAAAACCCGTTCATCACCTTCGGCTGGTCGGTGTACTCCGGCGTGCACAGCACCAGCCCGAACGTCTTGACGAGCCGCTTGACCTTGTTGAGTGATCCGAGGTTGGCCTTGACGGTGGCCAGGATCGCCAGCCCGACCTGGCGGGCGGCCTGGTAACCCTGCTCGGCCGTCAGGTCGGCCCCGACCCGGCCCTTGGTCAGTGTCCCGTCCGCGTGCAGCGGGCCGTGGCCGGACAGATACAGCAGGTTGCCGACGCGGACGGCCGGGCGGTACTTGGCCATCGGCTTCGGGGCCGGGGGAAAGGTCAGGTGCAGTTCTTGGACGCGGGTGTCCGGCGGGGTCGGCATGGCGGCATCCTCGTGAGGTCGCGGGACGGAACGTGCCTGTTATAGCCGGCCGCGCGGCGGGCGGAAATCGCCCGGGTCGGCCTTGTCGGAACGAGCCGGCGGACATACGAATAAGCCTTCCGAGAGGCGAGTGCGCACAGACGGCGGCGACCCGAGGAGGCGGCGATGGCGGCACGGCGGCGGGG
>DASXAN010000309.1:0-5043 GCA_036406755.1 Gemmataceae bacterium | reverse complement strand
ACATCACCAAGTTCGTCGGCGACTGGTACCTGGCCCGCGTCTACCTCGGGGCCCGGGAACGGTTCCACCTGGACCGCTGGCAGGGAAGCGTCGACCGGCGGCTGGCCCAGCTCGACGAACTGTACACCGTCGCCCGGGCAGAGGTGTTTGAGCGGCGGCTGCTGTGGCTAGAGGTGTTGATGGCCCTCTTCTTCGCCATCGACCTCGTCGCCATCCTGTGGCTGCGGCGCTAGGACCGCTTGAGGCCGCCGGCCCGCGACCATCCGTAGAGCCCGAGCGCCGGGATCAGGCAGTGGTGCCAGCGGCAGGCGTCACGGAACGTGGGGCTGTCGTCCGCCGTCTCACTGCGGGCGTTGATGAACGCGGCCGGCCAGTCACCCTCAGACCAGTGCGGGACGAACTCCCGGACCATCGGCACCATGCCGTGGGCGTGGCCGTCCGCCTTCAGCCCGATAATCGGCTCGCGCTGCGACGGGGGCGACGCTGTACCCGGGCGGCAGTTGCAGCACGGCATCGAGGCGGTAGTAGGCCGCCAGCGCCACGGCGTTCTCATGCACGCCCAAGCGGCCGCACACGGGGTTATCATCGACCGGCGGAGCAGGAGTGTGGGGTGTGTAACGTGGCCGGCCGACCTTGGTGAATCGGAACGTCCCGTCGGCGGTCTGTTGCGCTGTCTTCCCGCGCCGCATGCACCGGAGCAGGCAGACCGCCGGCGGGTTGTCGGGCTTCATCACGGTCGCCCTGCCGACGTCACGGAATCTCGTCGTCCTTGGGGCGGTCCAGCGCCTCGCGGATGTCGTCCTTCATCTCCCGCACGTCGTCCTTGACCTCTTGAACGTCCTTTTTGACCTCCTCCATAAGCGACTTCGTCTCCGCCGCCAGTGCCACGTTCTTGCGGGACAGCTCCTCGGTCTGGGCCGCCAGTTGTAGGACTCTCTCCATCATGGCCAGCATCTCTTGCAGCTCGTCGAAGTCGACCGGCTTGAGCACCACGTAGTCGAACCCGGCCTCACGGCAGCGGCGGCGGTGCCCGTCGTCCCCGTAGGCCGACAGGCAGACCAGCTTCGTCCGCTCCAGCCCCGGCTGGTGGCGGACCCGGTCGGCCAGCGTGTACCCGTCCATGCCCGGCATTTTGATGTCCGCAATCAGGCAGTCCGGGCGATCGTCGCAGGCGGCCTCGAACGCGGACCGGCCGTCGTAGGCGACGCGGCTCGCGTAGCCCCAGGCCTCGAGCAGAAGGGCTAGACTGTCGGCGGCGTCCTGGAAGTCATCGACAACCAGGACGCGCAGGGCACGCGCGTCCTGTCTTTGCCTGACGGCCATCGGCATCCACCTCTCGGAAAATGCAAAGTCCGTACCAGTCAGCCCAGCTCCGAGCAGGGCCACGCCGGCGCTCCAAAGCTCGGCGGCCAAGCTCTCGCCGATGGCTTTTCGTGTCCTCACGACGAGGGCGTCCGTTATCCTGACTCGCCAGCGGTCCCGCTCCAGTTGTCGCAGCGACCGCGCCTTGCGCTCCCAGGCGGTAGCCATCAGCCGTTGGGAGTCGGTGCGGCACCGGGCGGCCGCTGCGGCGCGCCGGTCTAGCTCGTCTTGCAGTCGAGTCGGCATGGCCGTCGGCCCCGCGGTGCGGAAGGAACAAGGTACCTGTCCGGTGAAGTGACGCCTTGCGTCGTCGGGTAACCTGTGAGTTTTCCTCGGTGGGGAGAACATCCTTGATGCCCCGGCACAATCCCAGGCGAGTCCGCATCTGGCGAGAGTTGATCGACGCCTGGAAGCAGTCCGGTCAATCGGTCAATGCGTTCTGCCGCGACCGGAAGCTCACCCGGTCGAACTTCGACCGGTGGCGGCGAATCCTCTCCTGTCAGTCCAGTCCGTCTAAGCCGGCTTCGTCGTCGGCGTTCGTTCCCCTTCGAGTCTGCGCCGAGCCGATGGCCGAGGTCGTGCTCCGTTCAGGGATCGTGGTGCGGTTACCGTTGGGTGCCGATCCCAAGGCCGTCACCCGACTGGTTGCCGCCGTGGGAGCGGCTTCATGCTGAGCCTGCTGCCCGGCGGCCGCATCCTGGTCGCCGTCGAGACCGTAGACGGGCGCAAAGGCATCGACTCGCTCGCCGGCGTGGTGCGGTCCGTCCTGAAGGGCGATCCGCTTTCGGGCGATCTGTTCGTTTTTCGGAACCGGAGCGGCGACAAGCTCAAGATCCTCGCCTGGATGGGCGACGGCTTCGCACTCTACCTCAGACGGCTCGAACGCGGCACGTTCGCCTTCCCCACGGCCAGAGACGCCAGCGTGCTCGTGACGCCGACCCAGTTGGCCATGATCCTCGGCGGGCTCGATCCGGCCAAGGCCCGCCAGCGGCCCCGCTACAAAACTCCGGCATAACTCGCGCTACCAAGAAGGCGGGGCGGTGTTGAACACCGTATGCTGTCGACCGACGACACCGCCGACCTGCGCCAGAAGCTGACCCACGCGGACGCCGTGATCGCGGAACTCCGCGGGGTGGTGGCCGAGCTTCGCAAGCAGATCGAATCGCAGCAGGCCCACATCCATCGCCTCGTGAAGATCGCGTTCGGCCGCGGCGGCGAGCGGGTCGAAGGCCCGACCCTCTTCGACGGGATGGACCTGCCCGAGGCCGAGGTCCCGACGCCGGTCGGGCCGCCGGCCCACGACGCGCCTCCCGCGACGAGGCGGAAGGGCCACGGTCGTCGGTGCAAGCCGAAGGACCTGCCGCGCCGCCGGGAGGAGATCGACCTGAGCGAGGCCGAGAAGGTCTGTGCGTGCTGCGGCACGCTCAAGGTCCGCATCGGTCAGAGCACCAGCGAGCGCCTCGACTATCAGCCGATGGCGATCTTCGTCCGGGAGGTAGTCCGGCCCACCTACGCCTGCCGTTCGTGCGAACAGCAAGGCTACGACCCGCACATCGCCAAAGCGGTCGTGCCGCCCGAGCCGATCCCCAAGAGCGGCATCGGCGCCGGCCTGCTCGCCCACGTCATCGTCTCGAAGCTAATCGATCATCTGCCGCTGTACCGCCAGGAGTCGATCCTGGCCCGGCACGGCTGGGACGTGTGTCGTTCGACACTCTGCGATCATCTTCGGAAGTGCGGCCAACTGCTGACGCCGCTCTATGACCTGATGCACCGACGCCTGCTGCTGTCGTTCGCGATCCATGCCGACGACACGCCGCTGGTGCTCCTGCGGCCGCGGCGAACTGCCTACGCCTGGGTCTACCTCGGCGACGCTCAGAATCCCTACACGCTCTTCGACCTCACGGCGGGCCGGAGCCAGACATTCCCGCAGCGGTTCCTCGAAGGCTACCGCGGCTTCGTCCACGCCGACGCCTACGACGGCTACAACGCGGTGCACAACACCGCTCGACACCTCGGGTGCTGGATGCACGCCCGTCGGTACTTTATCGAGGCCGAGCCGAGCGACCCGCGGGCGGTCGAGGCCCGCGCCTTCATCCGCACACTGTACGCCATCGAGCGCGAGATCAAGGACGAGCGCGACAGGCTCGGCGACACGTTCTCCGCCACCGAAGTGGTGCGGCGGAGACAAACGCGGGCCGGCCCGATCCTCGCGACGTTTGCCGACTGGCTCAACGAGCAGCGTCGCCACGCGACGCCGAAGAGCCTGTTCGGTCAGGCGATCGAATACTCCCGGAATCAGTGGCCATCGCTCATCCGTTACCTCGACGACGCGAGGTTCTCCATCGACAACGGGGCCGCCGAGCGGGCCATCCGCCCTCTGGCAATTGGACGATCGAATTGGCTGCACATAGGCGGCGACGGCGGGTTGACGACCGCCTCCGTGCTGTTGAGCGTCTGTGCCAGCGCGACACGTCATCGCCTCCAGCCGTGGTCGTATCTCCGTGACGTATTGGACCAACTCGCCGCCCGTTCTGCCGACGCCGACGCGAGCGACCTTCTCCCCGACGCCTGGGCCTTCCGTCACGCCAGAATTGACTGAACAATAGCCGTCCCCTCCCAAGGTCAAAAAACCCGCTCTTCGACCGACGCGCACCCTGGAACCAATTTGCCCCTGTGTTGCGCGCCTGCCGCAATCGAGGTTCTACCCGCGCCGGGAACCGTCAGGCGGCGGCCAGGGCGAACGAAGGAACCGGAAAAGCCCAGCTGCCACGGCCGTTTCGCCGCCCCACTGCAGTCTTTGCGGCTAGGATTCCTCTCGCAGGGCTACTGGCTGCCAGGGGAGAAAGTACACCGACTGATGTAAATCCACGAACAATTGCTTGACGGGGTTGGCACCCTTCAGTCCGAACTGCACGGTACACCGGTTAGCGGACAGGCCGGCCGTGTACTGATAGCCCTGCACCTCTAGGTCCTGGGCTGGGAAGCCTTTTCTCGCACAGTAGTCCCGGGCGACATTGACCGGGGGTGACTGCAACGACGAGATGATGAGGCTCCCGGCAATAAGTAGGACGATAGCCACGGCGATGACGCGAAACCTCTTCATGGTACACTCCATCGAGCCGAACGCGGCGTCCGTCCGAGACGGCGCCGTTTGACCTTAGACGCCGCCCCGGGGCCGGCGGGCCGGCCCTTCGCCCGCCAATACAAGGCCGATTCTCCCGCGCCGGAATGGCCGGTCAATTGTTTTCCGAAACGACAAACGAAACGCCTATATCCCTTCCCGAAGTGCAGCGGCCGGTTCCTGGCCGACTTCGGCCTGCCGCCGGACGCCTACCAATCACCAGCTTGTCGCCGGACGCATCGGAGGGCCATGAGGGGGAAGGCTGTGGCTTGGGCTGCCGCTGTGTTTGGGGGGTCGATGGTGGCGTAGTTGATTCCATATCGCTCCGCGTTTGCAACGATTTCGGCGAAGCCGTTGGCGTCACTGACAGCTTGCGCGACAAGCCCTTTCAGTTCAGAGTCCGAGTTGCGGTAGCGTTCGGCGAACAGCTCCTCAGTGAACAGCACAGTCGCACGTTCGCCGTTCGGCAGCCTGACGGCCAACTGGGGGTCGCCCTGCTTAACTTGACCCGACGAGGCTTTGAACAGCCCCCAAATCGGAAACGAAAGGACGCGGTGATT
>DASXAN010000308.1:0-2499 GCA_036406755.1 Gemmataceae bacterium | reverse complement strand
ATGAAGCTCCTCGACCGCGCCCTGTTCGCCGCGTTCCTCAAGGCGTACCTGCTCTGCCTGGTCAGCCTGCTGAGCCTGTACGTCATCATCGACCTGTTCACCAAGCTGGACGACTTCGCCGAGCAGGTGCACGGCCTGTGGCCGCTCATCCGGTCGATCACGTCGTACTACGGCTACCAGGTGATCCGCATCTTCGACCAGCTGTGCGAGGCGATCATCCTCCTGGCCGCCATGTTCACCGTCGCCTGGGTGCAACGGAACAACGAACTCCTGCCGATGCTGTCCACCGGCGTGCCGACGCGGCGGATGCTCTACCCGGTCCTGGCCGGGGCGACGCTCATGGTCGGGCTGGGGGTGGCCAACCAGGAGCTGCTCATCCCGCGGGTGGCCGACGCCCTGCTCGCCGATCGCAGCGACCTGCACGGCAACAAGTTCCTGGCCGTCCAGGGGGCGTTCGAGCCGAACGGGGTGCACATCGAGGGCAACCTCGGCAGCCGCCGGGAGCAGGAGGTGACGCCGTTCTTCGTCTCCCTGCCGGAGCAGATGACCGGCGGGCTGGTGCACCTGTCGGCCAAGCGGGGGGTGTACCTGCCGGGGGAGAAAAAGTGGCTGCTGGAGGACGCGGTCCCGGACGCCCTGGACCCGCTGCCGCCGGTGCTGACCTCGCCGGACAAGGGGCGGTACTACCTGGCGGTCGAGGAGGTGGACTTCGAGGCCCTGACGCGGAACAAGAACTGGTACATGTTCGCGGCGACGGCCCGGCTGCGGGAGATGCTGGAGGCCCGGCCGGACGGCCGCCGCCAGCCGGCCATCGCCGTGCTGTTCCACATGCGGCTGACCCGGCCGCTGCTGGGCCTGCTGCTGGTCATCATGGGGCTGTCGCTGATCCTGCGCGACCCGAACCGCAACGTGTTCGTCGGCGTCGGCCTGTGCCTGATCATGTGCGCGGTGTTCTTCGCGGCCGTGTTCGCCTGCCGGCAGCTGGGGGAGCTGGAGCTGGTCGCGCCGGTGGTGGCGGCGTGGCTGCCGGTGCTGCTGTTCGGCCCGCTCACGTTCGCGCTGGCCGACGCGATCCACACGTGATGCCAACTAGCGCCCCGACGCTCGCCCGGGTCACGGCAATTCGACGTCGAACTGGTTCGGCCCGGCCTTGAGGGTCGTCTCGACGCCGGACGTGTCGGTCGATTCGTACTTGTCCGGCAGGGGGAACCACTGGGCGTCCGTCGGCGGCGGCGGGGCGACCGGGCCGCCGCCCTTGTCGGCGTCCTCCTTGCCGTCCGCCCGCCCCTTGCCGGCCCGGGCCCGGGCGCCGACCACCGCCGGGTCGCGGCTGACGACGGCGAGTTTCACCGCCCCGGCCGTCACCCCCTGCACGGCGTACGTCCCGTCCGGCCGGATCCCCCCGGTCATCTCGATGCCGTCCGGGCCGCGAGCGATCACCGTGCCGACGACGACCGCCTTGCCCTTGTGCGTCACCCGCCCGGTCACGTCCGCCTTGCCGGGGGCGCAGCCCGCCAGCAGCAGGCAGCAGGCGGCCGGCACCAGATAATACAGTCGGCCGGGCCGGCCGTCGCCGGCCGGCCGGGTTCGTCGGTCCATGTCCGCCCCCGTTAGTCGATCGACGTGGTCGTCTCGCCCTTGGCCCGGGTGGCCAGGGCGTTCATCACCTGCTTGGCCGAGTACGGGACCAGCCGCACCGACCCGTCGGAGAACACGAAGTTGGCCCCGCTGGTGTGGTAGCTCCAGAAGTGGTTGAAGTCGCACGGGTTCTCCCCCCGCCCGGGGCCGTACAGGTTGGCCGTCTGCGTCGGCGCCCCGGTGTACGTGCCCAGGGCCGGGGCGAACGGGCACGCGATGCCGGCTGCGTCGGTGGCGAACTGGCTGTGGGACTCCCTGGAGTTGGCCATGTACTGGATCGTGTCATACTCCCACTGTCCGCCGCCGACCGACCCGACCGCGTGCCAGGACATCCACCACCCGTACACCGGGACGGTGGCCGGGGCCGGCCGCTCGCCGACGAACAGCGTGTTGCTCGTCCCGTCCGCCACGTCCGCGATCCGCACCTTGGACCGGTAGTAGAGCATGCCCTCGGCCAGCGGCCAGTTGTTGCTCCACGAGTCGATCCCGCCGACCCCGGCGTAGTCGGTATAGCTCTGGGCCGTGTCGGTCCCGGCGGCGGGGAAGGTCCGCGGCCCGAGGGGGTCCGCCGGGCACAGGTACATCGCCACCGGGATGCCCGACGGGTTCTTGTCCGTCGGGATGCCGTAGGTCGCGCTGGCGGCGATGTTGATCGAGTCCAGGGGAAGTTGTTTGTACAGACCGTCCTGCTCGATGTACGGCAGCAGGGCGTGCGTCCACGTCCGCACCCGCAGGGTCGCCGGCACCGTGGCCCCGGAGAACGACGACGGCGTCACCGCCCGCGAGTCCCCCTGCGCCCCCAGCCCCGGCGGGAACGTCAGCAGCGCGTCGTGGTAGTTGTGCAGGGCCAGGCCGATCTGC
>DASXAN010000307.1:0-1929 GCA_036406755.1 Gemmataceae bacterium | reverse complement strand
ACTTCACCGACGCGACCCCCGAGAACCCGTGCAAGGTCTGCGGACACGCCACCAAGGGCTGCCGGCATGGCCGCGACGGTCTCCTCTTGTGCCGCGTGCTGACGGGCGACCAGCCGGGGTTCAAAGGCGGCCGGCCGTGTACCGGCGATCCGCAGTGGTCGACCTACCGGGCCGAGGGCGACCCCGGCCCGGCCACTTCATCGATCGGCCGCCCCGCCCCGATCCCGGCCGAACCGGAGGTACTGGACGAGGTCTACGGGACCATCCTCCGGCACCTAAGCCTCACCACGAAGCACCACATCGCCCTGCAGAAGCGCGGACTCAAGTCCGACCTGCTTGGCCGCGGATACCGCTCCGTGCCCCACGGCAGGTTGCCCGGCCACATCGTCAAGCTCCTTCGGCGGCAGTACGAAGACAAGCTGCTGTTGCGGGTGCCTGGGTTCGCCTGGGTCGAGGGGCTTCACCATCGAGGCCGGCGGTCGTTCGAGTTCTGCTGCTGCCCCGGGTTGCTGATCCCCGTACGCGACGTGCAGGGCCGGATCGTCGCCCTGAAGGTGCGGCGGGACAACGCCACCAGCAACAAGTACGTCTACGTCAGCTCGAGCAAGTACGGCGGCCCCGGCTCCGGCGCCCCGCCGCACGTCCCCCTCGGCGCCGGCCCCAAGCAGGCGCTGGTGCGGCTCACCGAAGGCGAACTGAAGGCCGACATCGCCACTGCGTTAGACGGCGTTCCGACGATCGCCTCGCCAGGGACGAATTGGCAGGCGTGCCTGCCGGTGCTGAAGGATCTGGAGGTGAGGACGGTCCTCTTGGCGTACGACGCCGACGCCGCCGCCAACCCGCAAGTCGGCAAGAAGGTCGCCGAGTGCTTCGACGGCTTGCAAGACGCCGGGTATGAGGTCCAGTTCGAGCGGTGGCCGGCCGAGCACGGGAAGGGTATCGACGACGTCCTGGCCGCCGGCCACCAGACGGAGGTGCTGGCCGGTGACAACGCGGCGGCCGCCGTCCGCGGACTGGCCGGGGCGAATAGCGGCGGCAACCACGAGCGGAACGGCCACACCGTCAACGGTGACCAACCGCCCGATGCGGGCGCCCAGGCCGGCGTGGGCCACCAGGCCGCCGAGGGGCAACCGTTCAGCAACTTCTACGTCGAGGAGGTTGCCCAGGGCGAGAGGACCATCAACGTTAAGCGCGGGTACTCGGCCCAGCACATGGAACACCAAATCCGGTCCTTGACGGACGGTTGGCCGAAGCGCGTGGACCGGCTGCTCTTCGTCGCCGATCAGAGCCGCCCGCACTACCTGGAGAAGCCGTCGGACTTGTTCGCCTGGATCGGCCGGCAGTTACCGGCGTCGACCGACAACCGGCTGCAATGGTGCAGCCAGGGGGCGTCCCTGGTCCCCAAAGCCGAGTTTCACGCCCACCTCCAGCAGACGGGTGAGTGCTACGACGCGGTCGAGGCGTTCCCGCACCACCCCGCACTGGCGAACCACTACTACCTGCACCCGCCCATCGGGGGCGGCGACGGATCGGCCCTGCGATGGCTACTCGACCGGTTCCGCCCGGACAGCAAGCTGGACGCGGAGCTGCTGAAGGCGTTCATCCTGACACAGTTCACCGGCATACCGCCCGGCACCCGCCCGGCGTTCGTGCTGCTCGCCGCCGATGACGATGAACAGGCCGGCCGCGGCGTCGGGAAGACGACCTTCGTGGAAGTGACCGCCCAGCTTAGCGGCGGGTGCATCGGGGTGAGCGAGAAGGACAGCATGGGGGAGGTCAAGACGCGGCTACTTTCGCCCGCGGCCCGCGGAATGCGGGTCATCCTGCTCGACAACGTCAAGTCCCTGCGGTTTTCGTGGGCCGAGTTGGAGGCGTTCGTGACCGCCACGACGGTCAGCGGCCGGCAGAACTACGTCGGCGAGGGCCGGC
>DASXAN010000306.1:0-7801 GCA_036406755.1 Gemmataceae bacterium | reverse complement strand
AGCGCTCCGCTCCGCAGACTCCGCGTCGCGGCTAACCTAGTCTTCGAGTTCCCGCAGCGGCAGTTTGACGGTGAACGTCGAGCCCTTGCCGACCACGCTCTCGACGCGGATCCGACCGTGGTGCTGCTCGATGATCTGCCGGCAGACGCTCAACCCCAGCCCCGTGCCGCCGTGGCCGTGCTCGTCCGGCTCCTTGGTCGTGTAGAACGGCTCGAAGATCAGCCGCAGCCGGTCGGGCGGGATGCCGACGCCGGAGTCGGCGATGCGGACCTCGGCCATGCCGCCCGCCGTGTTCTCCCGCACCTCGATCACCAGCCGCCCGCCGCGCGGCATCGCCTGCCGGGCGTTAATGATCAGGTTCACCAGGATCTGCTCGATCTGTCCGGCCACCAGCGGTGCGACCGGGCGGGCGTGGAACCGCCGATCGACGTGAACGCGGTGCTTGGACAAGTCCTTCTCGGTCAATAGCAGCGCCTCCTCGACGAGCCGGGCGACGTCGGTCGGCTCGCGGTGGGTGGCGTTGCCCCGGGCGTACCCGAGCATGCTGCTGACGATGCCGGCCGCCCGCTGGCCGGCCCTGAGAATCCGCTCCAGTGCCTGGGTCCGGTCCTGGTCGCCGGCCGATGGCCGCAGGCCGATCTTGGCCGAGTTGATGACCGTGGTGAGGATGTTGTTGAACTCGTGGGCGACGCTGGACGCCAGCGCCCCGACGCTGGACAGCCGCTGGGCCTGGAGCAGCTGCTGCCGCAGCTGGTCCGCCTCGGTCGCCGGGGCCAGCACGCCGTTGCCGGTCATCAACAGCCTCCTCGGCTCGGCCGGGCCGGGGCCCGTCGCGAGCCCCGCCCGGCGGGGTTCACCCGGGGCCGGCCCGGGCGTCGGTCGCCGGCCCTCGCTGGCAAATGGTATCGGTTGTGCCGCGCAGGCGTCTTCATCCGAACTGTGAGAGGATCAAGCCCGGAACGGGAGTCGCACGCCGCGGCCCGGTCCGCCGCGCGGCGCCGCTTGTCACAACCGCTTGCACTTCTGCCGGTGGTCCGGGTAGTTTACGATGCAGGGGTTGGCGGCCCGCCGCCCGGCGCGGCCGCCGGCCCCGGGAGGATCCCATGCGCGTCGTCTCGGCCTGGTGTCTGGCCCTGTCCGCCGCGGCCGCCGCGGTCTCCGCCGCCACCGTCCCTTCCCCCGGCCCCGCCGGCGTCCGGTCTTCCCCGGACCACGCCCTCCGCTCCGAGGCCGAGAGCTACGCCCGCAACATCGCCGCGGTCGTCATGGTGGTCGAGGAGTCGTACGTCCGCCCGGTGTCCCGCGCGGATCTGTACGAGGCGGCCCTGACCGGGTTGTACGAGGCCGTCCGCCAGCCGGTCCCGGCCGGGCTGCGGGCCGAAATCCAGCAGGGGGTCGAGGGCGACCTGCACGGCATGCTGGCCCGCGTCCGCGAGAGCCTGGGCCACCACGAGGCGCTCCGCGGCCAAAAGGCGATCCTGGTGAGCCTGCAAACGCTGCCGCGGGCACTGGACCCGTACTGCGGGCTGGCCGGCCGCCGCGAGTTCCAGCGGCTGGACTCGTTCGACAACGTCGCCAACACCGGGCTGGAGTTCGTCGGCGTCCCGCTCACGCCGGTCGGGCCGGCCGCGCTGGTGCCCCGCGGCGTCCGCATCGTCCCGAGCGACCCGTCCCCGGCCGACGCGCAGCCGGCCCCGGCCGGCCCGCTGCGGGTGCAGAACGTCCAGCCCGGCAGCCCGGCCCAGCGGGCCGGCATCCGCCCCGGTGACCTGATCACCCGGCTCAACGGCCTGCCGCCCGAGTCGCCGTCGTTCGCCGCGCTGTTCCAACGATTGCGGCCGTTGCAACCCGGGGTGCCAATCGAACAGCCCGACGCGCCCGTGCGGCTGACGGTCCTGCGGCCGGGCCGGGCCGAGCCGCTGGAGCTGGCCGTCGCCCCGACCTCCTACCACCCCGAGTCGGTGTTCGGTGCCCGCCGCCGGGCGGATGGCGACTGGGATTACATGCTCGACCACGCCGGCAAGATCGGGTACGTCCGCGTCGGCGGCATCCGCCGGCAGACCGATCAGGAACTCCTGGCGGCCCTGCGGTCGCTGCGGGCGTCGTCGGTCCGCGGGCTGGTGCTCGACCTCCGCTGGTGCCCCGGCGGCTACCTCGACGAGGCGAAGGCGATCGCCCGGCTGTTCCTGCCGCAGCAGTTGCCGGCGGACCTGCCGCTGGCGTGGCAACAGAAGCGGGTCGGCGGCCGTGAGGCGATGTCGGCCGAGTTGCTGGACGCGCCGTACCGGGACTTCCCGGTGGTGGTGCTGATCAACGGGGAGACGTCCGGCGGCGGTGAGCTGATCGCGGCGGCGCTGCAGGACCACAAGCGGGCCGCGGTCGCCGGCCAGCGGACGGTCGGCAAGGGGAGCATCCAGAACACGCCGCCGAAGCTGGACATCCCGTTCAAGGTGACCGTCAACATGTTCCTGCGGCCGGACGGCAGGAACCTCCAGCGGTTCCCGGACAGCAAGCCGACGGACGACTGGGGCGTCCGCCCGGACCCGGGGCGGGAGCTGCCGCTGACGGCCGACGCCGGGGAGCGGCTGAAGGAGTGGTCGGCACTGGCGACGCTCCGCCCGGCCGGGAGCACCGAGGCGCTGCCGCTGGACGACCCGGAGAACGACCCGCAGCGGCTGGCCGCCGTGCAGATGCTGCGGGAGATGATCAAGAAGTGACCCCGTGGTTTTCCCTTCCCGTCACCGGTAAACTGATGACGGAATCGAAAACCTCCCGAGACGTCCGCTCATGCGCCGCAAGGCCCCGAAGTCCGAACTGGTCGCGTTCAAGATCGAAGCCGACCTGGCCGAATTCCTGAACCAGCTGCCCAACAAGAGCGCGTTCATCCGCAAGGCGATCGTCGCCCAGCTCGGCATGGCCTGCCCCCTCTGCACCGGCACCGGCGTGGTACCCAAGGGCATCCACGACCACTACGCCCCACTGTTGGCCAAGTACAACCGCCGGGCGTGCGACGGCTGCGGGGAGAAGCAGACCCTGCCCCGCGACGTCGTCCACCTGGGCGACCGCGACCGGCGGCGGCTGGAGCAGTTCTTCCACGGCGGCCCGCTCTACTGCGAGGCGTGCTACGCCAAACAGCCGGCCTGCGACGACTGCGGCATGCACGTCGAGCCGGCCCTGTTCGCCGAGCACTACAAGAAGGTCCACCCCAATTGACGCCCGCCGCGCCGAGCTGCGTCAAGCGCTCGCCGAGCCCCTGGCCGCCCCCGGCCCGGCCGACCTGACCGCCGCCGGGGCGGCAGCCCTGGCGTGGCTGGCCGGGCAGGATGCCGGCCTGGGCGACGCCCCGCTCGGCCGGCCCGCCGCCCCGGCCGACCTCGCCGCCCACCTCAGCGGCCCGGCCCCCGAACCGGGCCGCGGCTTCGCCGCCGCCTTCGCCGACTTTTGCGAGCACGTCGTGCCGTTCGCCCGGCGGATCGACCACCCCCGGTTCCTGGCGTTCGTCGGCTCGGCCCCGGTCGTCCCGGCCGTCGTCGGCGAACTGATCTGCGCCGGCTGCAACTACTTCGCCGGCAACTGGGCTAATGCCTCCGGGCCGGCCCAGGTCGAGCTGGCCGTACTCGACTGGTTCCGCGACTGGCTCGGCCTGCCGCCGGGCACGGCCGGCGTCCTCACCTCCGGCGGGACCGAGGCCAACCTGACCGCCCTGGCCGTGGCGCGGCAGCTGCTCTCGTTCGACGACCGACGGCGGGCCGTCCTGTACGCCTCCGACCAGCGGCACAACTCGATCGACCGCGCACTGATGCTCCTGGGCTTCCGGCCCGAGCAGGTGCGGACACTGCCGGCGAAGGACGGCATGCGGCTGTCGGCGGCGGCGGTAGCGGGCGCGGTCCGCCGGGACCGGGCCGCGGGCCTGGTGCCGTGGGCCGTCGTCGCCAACGGCGGGACGACCAGCACCGGGGCGGTGGACCCGCTCGCCGAACTGGCCGAGGTGCGGTCGGCCGAGGGGCTGTGGCTGCACGTGGACGCGGCCTACGGGTGGACCGCCGTGCTGGTGCCGGAGGGCCGGGCGGCGTTCGCCGGCATCGACCGGGCGGACTCGGTGGCGCTGGACCCGCACAAGTGGTTCGCCCAGCCGTACGACGCCGGGTGCGTCCTGGTCCGCGACGGCCGGCGGCTGGAGGCGACGTTCACCCAGCACGCCGACTTCCTGTGCGACGTGGCGGCCCGGTCAGGCGAGGTCAACTTCGCTGACCGTAGTCTGGCGCTGACGCGGCGGTTCCGGGCGCTGAAGGTGTGGCTGTCGGTGCAGGTGCTCGGGCTGGGCTGGTTCCGCAAATTGGTCGGCCGGTGCTTTCGGCTGGCGGAGTATGCCGAGCTGGCACTGACGGCCGCCGGGTTCCGGGTCGTCGCGCCGCGGCAGCTCGGCGTCGTGTGCTTTCGGCACGAGCCGCCGGGCTTGTCCGGAGAGGCGCTCGACCGGCACAACCTGGCGGTCAACGACGCGGTCAACGCGACGGGTCGGGCGGCCCTGTCCTCGACCCGAGTCGGCGGGCGGGCGACGCTGCGGATGTGCTTCGTCAACTGGCGGACGACGGCCGCGGACGTGGACGAGGTGGTCGGCCTATTGGCAGAGGCGGCCGGGAAATGAGCGGGGCGGGGCCGGTCGGCCCCGCCCCGCTCATCGGACGGAATAGACTATTGCTGCGGCGCCTTGTTCCGCTCCCGCTTGATCTCCGTCACGTGCTTCTTGTCGTTGGTCGTGATGGTGACGTTGACGCCCTTGTCGCCGGCCTTGTCGACCTGCTTGGAGAAACTCTTCAGGGTGCCTTCCTTGCCCTTGCCGGCCATCGGGTACTTGCAGTCGTCGGCCAGGTCGTAGGTCATCTCCTTGCCGTCCACCGTCACCGTGACCTGCTTCTTGTCCTGATCGACCTTGGTGACCTTGCCCTTGATCTCGTCGGCCAGTACGGCGCCCACGCAGAGCACCACGGCCACCGCCAGCGTACCGAACAGCTTGCGCAACATCGGAGCAACTCCTCGTCTGTGCTGCGAACCACTCCGGTCAACCGCCCCCGGCCCAGTGCCGGCGGCGTTGGTCCTCGCGGCGTCGGAACGCCCCGGCCGGGCCGGGGACACTGACCCTCAGTTCAAACCCGCGACCGGCGGGAAGGTTTCGTCACGTTTTCGATCGGGGGCCGGTCGGTGCCGATGGAAGACTCGACGGACGGAGGGCGACGGGTCGCGGCCGGGGCGGGTGGCCCCGGCACAGGCAGGCGGGGTCAACCTAAGCCGGCACGGCGGCATCGTCAAGTGTCGGGCCCGTGACACCGCGGGCCGGCGTTCACGGCCGCGGCGGGCCGGCGGTGACGACCCGGGCGTCGGCCCAGTCCACGTGGTCCCGCACGTCGCCGCCGCGGCCGACCTCGACCGCGAGGGTCAATTGCCGCGCCCCGGGCGGCAGGGCGACCCGCAGCGGCCGCGGCGGGTCCACCCCGACCAGCTCCGGCGGCGGGTCCAACAGCTGCTTGCCGTCGGCCAGGACTTGCACGCGGACGTTGCCGAGCCGACCGGTCTGCTCGTCCAGCCCGACGACCGCCTCGAACCGCCGGGCGCCAGCCGGCAGCGTGTAGGTTCGGCGACAGCCGCCGTGCATGCCGACGCCCTTGTCGTAGGTGCCGCCGCCGAGCCGCAGGTCCAGCCCGGCGACGCTGCGATCGTTGCGGGATGGCCAGGAGACGCCGAGGTACGGCGTACACTCGTCCCGGCCCGGCAGGTCCGAAAGATAGACGGCCCGGCCCTGGTAGACATTCACCGCGGCGACGGCCCGCAGCGGCACGCGGACGGCGGCCCCCGTCAAAGTCGTTGCCCGCAGATCGTCCCCCGCCAGTTCCGCCGCTTTTACGCCCAGCCGGGCACCGTTGACCAGCACGAGCTGGCGGTACGCCGAGCGCGGTTTCACGGCCCGGGCCAGCTCGGTGCTCAGGAGCAAGGCCTGCACCCGCTCCCGCGGCACGTCCACCGGCTTGCCGGCGACGTCGAGCCGCAGTGGCCCGTCCGCCGGCCAGCCGACGACAGTGCCGGTGGCCGTGTCGCCGTTGGTGAGTATTGCCGCGTCCTGGCGGCGCTTCTCGTCCAGGGTCCGTCGGCCGGCGGGGGTGGCGGCCCTGGCCGCCGCCGCGTCCGTCAGCCAGACCCCCGCCAGGGACGACAGCGGCACGATCAATTCCTGCGGCTCGCCGAGGTCGGCCAGGAACCGGACCTTGTCGTTGGCGATCGACAGGATGCGGCCGGGGACGCGGTCGCCGTTGGCGAACAGGGCGTGTGGCCGGTCGTGCGGGAAGTGCGGCGGCGGCGACCCCTGGCGGCGCAGGGCGACGACATCGGCCGTGGCCACGGGCGGGGCGGTGCCGACCTGGGCGGTGCCGTCGGCGGTAAGGCGGAGGAGCACGCCCGCCGGCGATTCGCCACCGGCGGAGTCGAGCACGAACGCCGGCGGATCGGCGGCGGCCACAGCACAATGACGAATGACGAAGCACCCAATGACGAAGCAAACCCGAATCCCGAAAGACGAATGGGTTCGGACGGCAGTCATTCGGGGTTCGGACTTCGGGGTTCCTTCGTCATTGGGTGTTTCGTCATTCGTCATTGTCACTTCTGCATGATCGGCAGGTAGTTGTTGGGGATTTGGAGGATGATGCACGCCATGGCGGTGGCATAGTCGCTGCCGACCAACGGGTCCAGCCACGACCCGTCGCCGCGGACCCGCGACCGGGCCAGGAGCTCGTCACGAATGGCCGGGAACCAGTCGGCCCACCACCGCCCGCCGGCCGTCCACATCACCTGGGCGGCGTAGTAGTGGCCGTACAGGAAGTTCCGGTCCGCGTCCCGGTGGGCATACCCCGTGCCGGTCGGCTTGAACTGCGTCAGGTATCGCAGGCCCCGCTCGACGGCCCGGTCGTGGTAGACGCCGGCCGAGTAGAGGGCGGCCACGCCGGCCGCCGACCGGGCGAACGCCGACCCGCCGCTCTGGCGGAAGTAGCGGAAGCCGCCGTCACCGTTCTGGCAGCCGCGGACGTACTCGACGCACTTGTCCACCGTGCTCCGCGGCACCTCGACGCCGGCGTTGCGGGCCGCCCGCAGGGCCATGATCTGGCAGACGGTGACGGAGATGTCGGCGTTCTCCTTGTACGGCTGATACCGCCACCCGCCCTCGCCGTTCTGCGCGTCGAGAATGACCTTGACCGCCCGGCCGAGGGTCTCACGGACGCGGCGGCGGAGGTCGCGGTCGGTGATGGTGCCGTGGGACTCGGCCAGGAACATGGTGCCGAACCCGTGCCCGTACATGGGCCCGTTCTGCGACGGGGCCGGGAAGTTCAGGAACCCGGGCGGCGAGGTCCGCTCCTTACCCAGCACATACTGGAGGGCCTTGGTGACGGCGGCGCCGTACGGACCGCGGCCGGGCTGGTGGCCGCCGGCCAGGAACGCCAGCCCGCCGAGGGCGACGACGGCCACGTTGCCGGCGTACAGGCCGCGGTCGCCCCACGACCCGTCCTCGCCCTGGGAGCGGGCCAGGTATGCCAGGCCGCGGTCGATCGCCCGCTGGGCCTCGGGGGTGATCATGTCCTTGGCGGCGGACCCGTCGGGCAGTGCGTCGGAGTCGTCCGCACCGGCGCGACGGCCGGCGAGGGCGAGGGCGGCCGCCCCGAGGAGGAACCGGCGGCGGCCCGGCGAGAACGGTGTCGCGGTCATGGCTGGGCCCCCCGGCGGGCGCGGTCGCGCTCGGCCAACCGACTGTAGTATT
>DASXAN010000305.1:0-2319 GCA_036406755.1 Gemmataceae bacterium | reverse complement strand
TCTGTCTGCGCTACCTGCTGCGGCCGGAGGACTGGAGCGAGCGGCTTGTGGGATTCTCGTTCTGGGCGCTGAACCTGGGCCTCGCGTGGATGGTGTTCGTGAACCTGTTTCCGCTGGGCGTGCTGCAGCTGGCGGACGTGGTGTCCAACGGCTACTGGCACGCGCGGTCGCTGGAGTTCTTCGAGGGGCACACGTACATCGAGTGGCTGCGGCTGCCGGGGGATGTGATCTTCATCGCCGGGGTGGTGCCGCTGTTGTACCTGTGCGTCAAGGCGGTGCTCCGCCCGCCGACGACCCGCGCGGCGGCGCGCGTTGAGCCGGCAGAGGCCGCCGGGGTGCGGGCGCCGCTCTTTACCGAGGTGACTGTCTCCTGATCCGGGCGATGATGCCATGACCGCATCCGATGCGCTGCTGAGCCTTCCGCGTCAGATCGAGCCGTGGCTCCTGATCTGTTACGTCAACGCGCTGCTGGTGGGCGCGCGGGGGGTCGAGTTTCTGGCCCGGGCGCATTTCGAGCGTGCGCGGCGGCACGCGCACGCGGGGTTCGAGTATGTCGAGGAGGAGGATCACTACCGCTGTCCGACCGGCGCCAAGTTGTCGCTGCACGTGCTGGAACCGCGGAGCCGGCTGGCGGTCTACCGCGCGCCGGTGCATCACTGTGCCGGTTGCCACCGCAAGCACGAGTGCGTGCCGCACGGGGAGGCGCGGCACATCTACCACTCGCTGGCGGCTTGGGCGGAGACGGACGTGGGGCGGTTCCACCAGTGGCTGTCGGTGGTGCTGTTCGCGGTGGCGGTGGCGATCTCGGCCGCGGGGCTGGTGAAGTGGGCGGGCCAGGCGGGGATGGGGGCGTTCGCAGTGATGGGGGTGCTGAGCGTGACGATGCTGGCGCGGGATTTGAGGCGACTGCGGGGGGCGGTGGCGGCGTGAGCGGCGGGGGGCCGGCTAAACGGGACGCGGGGTGCGGGCAACGGGTTTCCTCGGGTGCGGTGGGAGCACGACGGGTTCCGGGGGCATGGCGGAGGGCGATCGCGCCGTCGCCGCGGGCTCGGGCACGGGGTCGGCGGGAACTGCGGGGGTGATGCTCGCGCCGTAGTTGGCCAGGAGGAGGCGGACGTCGTTGTTGCCGGAGGCGCCGTCGCCGTCGAAGTCACCGGGGGCCCAGGGGTCGACGGCCTTGCCGTAGGCCAGCTCCAGGGCCTGGTAGTCGGCGAAGTTGACCTTGCCGTCGAGGTTGGCGTCGCCGTCGAGGGGGGCGATGCGGATCCAGTTGAAGTTGCCGACCCAGCCGGTGGCGCCGCCGGGCTCGAGGTTGAGGCGCATGACCTGCTCGCCCTTGGTCAGTTTCACGCCGCGGGTGACAGTTTGCCAGGTCTGCCAGCCGCCGGTGTTGGGGACCTTGACGCCGCCGGTCCGGTCCACGCCGCCGAAGAGGATGCGGAAGATCCCGCCCAGACCGTCGCTGGCGACGCGTGCCGAGAGGACGTAGATGCCGGTGCGTGCGACGTTGACGTCGTACTCGACCCACTCGCCGGCTTTGGTGAAGCCCAGGTCAAAGCCGCCGCCGGTGTCGCTGCTCGCTTCGATGTCCACGGCGGTGTTGCGGTACTGGCCGCCCTCGTTGGCGAGGGTGAGTTCGTGGAAGGCGACGCCTTCGCCGCCGGTGTCGAACTGCTCGGCCTCGACGGTGCCGGGGATGGGGGCGGCGGCGCCGTTGTAGGGCTGGCGAGGTTCGTAGACGAGGTTGATGGCGTTGAACAAGCCGACCTGGCCGGTCGTCGCCGAATCGGTATCGAACGAGAGTCGCAGGATGTGCCGGCCGGCCGGGAGGTTGATGCCGCCCCAGGTGACGTTGCGGAACGCGATCAGAAGGCCGGTGTTGGGGACCGACAGGCTCGGCGTTTTGGCGACCCCGTCCAGCTCGTAATGGAACGTGCCACCCGGGGCTCCGCTCGAGGAGACGGAGGTCTGGATCTGGTAGCCGCCGTCGGCCGGGACGTCCACGGTGTACTCGATCCACTCGCCGGCATTGGCGCTCACGTACGTGACGCTGGCGGGCGGACGGGTAAGGATCAGGGCCGTGCCGACATCGACGAACGTTCGCCCGCGGGTGCCGGCGGAGGCGAGGTTGACGTCGTTGTCGTGGTAGGCGACGTCCTGGCCGCCGAAATCGAAGTTCTCGGCCTCGATGGTAGTCGGCAGGAACCAGGGCCCACCGAAGTAGGGGGCCTGGACGCCGGTTCGTTCCTCGGTGTCGGCGGTGATGAAGTCCAGGGCGTCGACGTCGGCGAGGTCGTTGCCGTCGCCGCCGTTGACGAC
>DASXAN010000304.1:0-6482 GCA_036406755.1 Gemmataceae bacterium | reverse complement strand
GCGCCGAGGCTACGGACACCCTGATGCGCGGGTTCACTACCGTTCGCGACGTAGGCGGGCCGGCTTTCGGGCTCAAGCGCGCCATCGACGAGGGCATCGTTGCCGGTCCCCGCATCTACCCGTCCGGCGCCGTCATCACCGTCACCAGTGGTCACGGCGACTTCCGCCAGTCGTTCGAGGTGCCGCGCACCATCGGCCAGCCGCGATCGCGCATGGAACAGATCGGCGGCAGCCTGGTCGCCGACAGCCCGGATGAGGTCCGCGTGCGCGTGCGCGAGCAACTCATGCTGGGGGCGACGCAGATCAAGCTGACCGGGGGTGGTGGGGTGGCATCGCCCCACAGCCCGATCGACGTCACCACCTTCTCCGAGCCCGAGCTGCGCGCCGCCGTTGAAGCGGCCGAGAACTGGGGTACCTACGTCACCGTACACGCCTACACGCCCGCCTCCATCAAACGGGCGATCGCCGCCGGCGTGAAGTGCATCGAGCACGGCCATCTGATGGACGAGGCAACCGCCCGGTTGATCGCCGAGCGGGGCATCTGGTTGAGCATTCAGCCCTTCCCTGACGAACTGGCCGACGCCTTCCCGCCCGGCTCGCCGCAGCGGGAAAAAGCGGCCGAGGTATTCGCCGGCATGGACACCGCGTACCGGTTGGCGAGGAAGCACAAGCTGAAAACGGCGTGGGGCACCGACATCATCTTCTCCCCAGCTCTGGCGCGTCGCCAGGGGGAACTGTTGGTCAAGCTGCAACGCTGGTACACCCCCGCCGAAGCGCTCGTCATGGCGACCGGGACGAACGCCGAACTCCTGACCATGTCCGGGAAGCGCAACCCCTACCCCGGCAAACTGGGCGTCGTGGAAGAAGGCGCACTGGCCGACCTGCTGCTGGTGGACGGAAACCCCATCGAGAACATCAAGCTCGTCGCCGACCCGGCGAAGAACTTCCTGGTCATCATGAAGGACGGCAAGATTTACAAGAACCTGCTTCGATAGCAAGGCAAACCGGAGTCCGACCCCGCGCGCTCGCCTTCCTCTTGAGCGCTGACCGCCACTCGGGCGTGGTACACGTATCCGTCGCTGGCCCTACGACGCCGGGGGGGCCGGGCCGGGTGCCAACTTGGCCGACTCGCGGAACTGGCGCGGGCGTGCGCTCAATCACTCCACAGGATCCAGTAGGTCGTCCCCTGCTGGGCTCGCACCGTGTGCAAACGGCGGCTGAGCATGTTGTCGGGTTGTAGCAGCTGGCGGTAGAGGTCGTCGAAGAACTCCGGCGAATCGGTGAAGAAGTGGTGCAGGTTCCGCGTGCGGTTAATGGGCGTCGCGTCCACCGTCGAGACGATCCCCGCGCCTTTGGCTTTGAGGTCCAAGAGCTCCAGGGCCTCCTCGAACTCGTATTCGTTGGTCCGGTCTTCGGGGGGGATGGTGACGTCGGCCGTCCGGCCCAACCGCCGGTCGCCGGTGAGCCAGTGACTGAGCAGGAGCGCGCGGTCGTTGGAGGTGACGTACGCCGTCAAATGGCGGGACATCGACCGGATTCGGGCCGCGAACTTGTCATCGAACGCGTCCGCCGCCACGTCCGGCGCCGACAACACCACGTGATCGATCTTCGGCCGGTCCTTGAACAACTCCGGCTGCGCCTCGAGGCAGGCGAAGGCGTCGCAGATCGTCTGGCACCCGAGGCTGCTGCCCATCAGCCAGACGTTCTCGGCCCCGGCGTCGCGAACGACCCGGGCGAGGACACGGCCCAGGTCGGGCGCGGACTCATACGAGGCTTGCCGGGCGGTGAGGTATCCGGTTCGGCCGTCGCCCTGGTTGCCCGGCCAGTCGAACAGCAGCACGGGCGTGTTGATGTCCAGGACGTAGGCCGTATAGGCCGTCTTGATCGCCGCGGACTGGAACCAGTCCCGGAAGCCCCAGACGACGACCAGGACGGACTTGTGCGGAGACGCCTGGACGGCCTCGCGCAGCCGCGACACGGTTTCATCCGGTGACAGCTCGCCCCGGCCGGCCCATGCCATGTTTTTGGCGTCGAACCACGCCCACGGCTCGATCGGCATGTACGGCGAGATGCGCACGTCGAACGTGCCGGTCGAGATCTCGCCCCCCCGCCGCCGGCCCAGCGTCCTGCCCTCGGCGTTGAACGGGTCGTTGTCGGCGTCGGTGGCCCGGTTGGTCGCGTAGAAAAACTGGTAGCGGCGCCAGTCGCCGTCCGGGGTGCCGGGCAGCCGTCCGGCGAATGCCGAGCGGGTGGGGATTGGGCCGCTGCCGGTGAAGTTCCGCCCAAGGAATGCGGCTACGACCGCGACGACCGCCAGCGAGGCCACGTACAGGCCCGCGAACAACAGGCGGCGGTACAGAACTCGCATCCGCAGTCCTCCAGTCCCGCGCGGGGCAATCCGCCGGTGTCGGGCTCGCCTGATCGACCTTGTGCCTGGCAGCGGGCGTGGTGCCGGGGAATCGGAATCCTGCCCAGTACTTCGAGGTGAACTCGCGGAGCCGATCAAGCGCTGGTTGGCGTTCCATACCGGTTTGACGACCGGCCCGGGACGCCGCAAGGCCTGCGTTGCGCAAAGCGCATAACGCACCCCGTAGTTTTGCGAGTTCCACGGCCGACACCGGCTCTTTAAAACCGGGAGGCCGCCCTCGGACAAGGGTCGAACGAGTGCTCCCAGTCAGGGCCGGGATCGGCCGATGACCCGCGACGGCCCGCAGGCCCGGTTGGCACCCGCCTGGCAGGCCGAGTGGGTATCACAAACCGGGAGGACGTCTCTCGATGGACACTCGGCCGAGTCCTGCTCCCGCACCTACGGGAGCTTCAGATCACCAACCTCATCCCGCCCCGGCAACGCGCCCAAGGCCCCGGCGCAGCATCCGCGATCGGCTCGTGGGCGGGCTCCTCCTCGCCCTGCCGCTGCTGATCACCCTCTGGGTCCTCGGTTGGTTCTACTCGCTCCTGGAACAGAAGGTGATCGACCCCCTGGCCGGGTTCCTGCTGTGGAAGCTCAAGTGGACCACCGCGAGCACGGAGTTGCCGTATTGGTTTGAGACGTACGCGGCCCCGGTGATCGCCATCGTCCTCGCGCTCGTGCTGCTTTACCTCCTCGACCTGCTCGCGGACACGAAACTGCACCGGGCCGTCGATTGGACCTTGAGGCGTATCCCGGTGTTCTCTCACATTTACAACCCCGTGCGGCAGGTCTTTGAGTCCCTGGACCGGGAGCCCGAGCAGCAGCGGCCGCAGCGGCTCGTCCTGATCACGTTCCCGCACCCCGGGGTCAAGCTGCCGGCGTTCGTGACGGCCACCTGTCAGGACATCGAAACGAAAAGAACCCTCCTGTGCGTGTACGTCCCGACCACGCCCGTGCCGACGTCCGGGTTCTTCCTGCTGGTCCCCGAGGACGAGGTGACGGAGTTGAATTGGAGTTCGGAGCAAACCCTGCAAGCGGTCATGTCGGGCGGCATCGCCTCACCACCAGAAGTCAGTTACTTCCGGACCAAGCCCGCCGGGGCAACCGGGCCGGCGGCCGTGCTCGCCCCCGGCGTCAATTCAGACCAGCCGCGAGCGGGCTGAATCATCCGGCGGCCTGCTCGTGCCTTCCACGGACCGACGCCGGAGCGGAGGAGCGGCCAATGTCTCAGACCATCCCAGACGCGGTCAGGTCTTCCAAAGCCGGCAGTCTCGCCGGAGCGCTCACCCGCCTCGGTTGGGCCGGCTTCTGGCTCCAGGTGGTGTTCGGCGCGATTCCCATCATCGTCATGATCTACTACTTCCTGTTTTCTCGTTCTACCGACCAGCCTCCCGGCGGCTTTCCTTTCATCGAGTACCTGACGATCGCCGACCTTGCGTTCCTCGGCTTTACCATGTTCTGGTCGTACCGCTACACGAAGCTCGCCAAACGATTGACCGGTCCGGAGCCCCGGCCGTCGGAGTCGTACGTCGTCCGGACCGTCTGGACGGGGGTGACGGCGAGCGCGGCCGGCATGCTCTTTTCCATGATCGTGATGCTGATCGAGGCGGCCAATCTGCTGTTTTACTTCCTGAAATCGCCCCAAGCCGGTATCCCCGTCATCCAGACCTCGGGTACGGCGGCGGTGCACTGGGTTTCGTCCGTCGACATGGTCAGCCTGGTGGCCTTGATTCTCACTCTGTTCGCGGAACTGATCGTCTTGTTCTTCAGTCTGTGGCTCCTCTTTCGGGCAACGCCGGCATTTCCGGAGTTTTCGAAGGGGTAACTGGCAGGGCACAACGTGGTGACGCCGGCCGCGACAGACGGGATCACGTCGGATGGCACATGGCGTGGGCCGCCGGGCGGATCGGCTCGCCGTGCCTGTCGGCGAAGTGTCGCGTGAACTCCGCCCCGAAGAGCAGGATCTGCGACGAATAGTAGACCCAGAGCATCACGACGGTGAGGGAGCCGGCCGCCCCGTAAACGCCTCCGGCGGCGAAGCGGCACAGGTATTGGCAGATCAGGTAGTTGCCCAGCCCGAACAACACCGCCGTGATGAAGGCCCCGACCACGACGTCGCGCCAGGTGATGACCGCGTCCGGGAGCAGCTTGAAGATCATGGCGAGCAGGAGGGTCATCAGCCCGAGCGAGGTGAGCCAGTTCAACCCGTCCCACAGGTACAACCCCCGCGGCGCGGACGGCGCGGGCAAGAGGTCGTGGAGGACAATCAGGACGGAATTCGTGGTCAGTGATACGAGTAGCAGCGCCCCCGTGCCGAGGACCAGGAGAAAGGCGAGGAACCGATTGCGGACCATGACCCACAAGCCGCGGCCGGGTTTGGGCCGCACTTCCCAAATGGCGTTCAGGGCCAGTTGCAGTTGGGTGAACAGGGCGGTCGCGGCGAACAGGATCAGGCCGAATCCGACCCAGGAGGCCGTCCAGCCCGAGCGGGTGAGGTGGACGTAGGTCAGAGTCTCCGTCACGGCCTGAGACACGGTGGGGCCGAGGGCGTCACGCAACACGGACGTCAGCCGTCCCTGCGCCGCGTCGTCGCCGAAGACGACGCCAGCCAGGGCGACGGCGAGGACGAGCGTGGGCGCCAGGGCGAACGCGGCGTAGAAGGCCAGGGCCGCCCCGAGCTGAAAAGTTTGCCGTCCGGACCAGCCGCGGATGGTCTCGCGCACCAGGCCGACGAGGTCTTTCCAATTCATGGCCTTCCGCCTCCCTGAACGCTCTTTTTGACGCCGGTGCCTGGCCCGTCCGGGCATGTCGTTTCACAAGAGGGGGCTCAGCAACCGGGCCAGGTTCTGGGCCACCTTTCGGACGAAGGGCCGCTCCCGCCACGCCGCCAGGCTCAACAGCCGGCTGCTGGCGAAGTAGCGTTCTTGCTCGGCGGCGAGTTGCTTCACCAGGGAGGGGTCGTAGAGCATCAGCATCAGCTCGGCGTTCAGGGCGAACGAGCGAATGTCCAGGTTGCTGGTGCCGACGACGGCCACCGCGTCGTCGATGCTCAGGTGCTTGGCGTGCAGGAAGTTCTTCCGGTACAGGTGGACCCGGACGCCGGCTTCCAGCAACTCCTCGTAATAAGACTCCTGGGCCAACGACACGACGACCTGGTCCCCCTTCTCGGACACGACCAGGTGGACCTCGACGCCGCGGAGGACGGCCGTTTGCAGCGCCTGGAGCAGCGGTTCGTCCGGGATGAAGTACGGCGTCGTGAGGACCACCCGCCGGCGGGACCCGTGGACCAGGGCGACGATGAGCCGCTGGTTGTTCTGGGTGGGAAAGGCCGGCCCGCTCGCCAGCGCCTGGGCCGGGACGCCGCCCGCGAGGTCGGGGCCCGGAAACTCACCCGGCCCGTCCAGGACCTCGTCGGTTTCCAGGAACCAGTCGGCGGCGAAGACGTGCTGCAGTTCCAGGACGACGGGGCCGGTGACGCGGGCCATCAGTTCCTCGTAGCGCAGCCCCTCCTTGAACTCCGCGCAGACCAGGTTTTGCGAGCCGGTGTAGCCGACCCGCCCGTCGATGACGGCGATCTTGCGGTGGTTGCGCAGGTCCAGGCGGGCCTTCTTCCAGGGGACGAGTCGAACCGGGAGGGCCTCCCGAACCGCGACCCCGAGGGCCGTCAGTTTGGGGCGCAGCGTGCGCAGGCCCGGGCGCGAGCCGATCGCGTCGGCGAGCACCCGGCAGCGCACGCCCCGCACGGCCGCGCGGCCGAGGGCCTCGACCACGGGGGCAGTCGCGCGGTCGTCCGCGAAGATGTAGAACAGAATGTGGACGTGGTGCCCCGCACGGTCGATGTCCGCGACGAGGCGGGCGAACGTCGCGTCGTAATCCGCCAGCAGTTCGACGGCGTTTCCGCCCAGGATGGGACTCTGGCCCAGGTTCTCCGCTAGCGTTACCGCCTGGGCCAGGGCTGGACCGACCTCGGGGTGAAAGACATTGGGGTGGTTGGCGAGCCGGCCGACGACCTTGGCCATCGCCTGGGGCAGTTGGGCCAGCCGGTGCCGCTGCCAGCGCGGCAGTCTTGCCC
>DASXAN010000303.1:0-1600 GCA_036406755.1 Gemmataceae bacterium | reverse complement strand
CGGCCGCGGCCGACGAACCGCACCAGCAGCTCCGCCGGAGCTGGGGCTGGTTCCTGGCGCTCGGGATCGTCCTGATCGCCACCGGCGTGCTCGCCATCAGCTACCCGGTGATGGCGACCCTGACCGCCGTCGAAGTGTTCGGGTTCATGCTCCTGTTCGGCGCCGCCGTCGAGGTCGTCAGCGGCGTCTGGGCCGGCCGTTGGGGCGGGTTCTTCCTGCACCTGCTGTGCGGCCTGCTGTACCTGTTCGCCGGGGCCGTCATCGTCGAGCGGCCGGGCCTCGGGGCGGCCGGCTTCACCCTCCTGTTGGCCGTCCTGTTCGTCGCCACCGGCCTGGCCCGGACGGTGTTCGCCGCGACCCACCGGTTCTCCGGCTGGGGGTGGGCACTGCTCAGTGGCGCCGTCACGCTGATCCTGGGCGTGATGATCTGGCGGCAGCTGCCGGAGGCCGCCCTCTGGGTGATCGGCACGTTCGTCGGCATCGACCTGATCTTCAACGGCTGGTCGTGGGTGATGCTCGGCCTGGCGGCGCGGTCGATTCCGGCCGCGGAGCCCACCCGCGGCGCGCTGCCGGGCCAGCCGGTCGGCGTCTGACGGCCGGCCAGTGAACTCCATCGAATCATCCGGAGGACGCATCGTGACTACGACGACGCGCAAGTTTCTGGCCGGCGGCCTGGCCGCCGGCCTGGCCCTCGCCGCCCTGGCCGCGTGGGACGGCCGGGCCGAGGACGGCAAGCCCCCGGCCGCCGAGCCGGGGCGGGAAGGGGACGACGCGGCGATCCGCGCCTCCGCCCGCGACTTCGCCGCGGCCTTCAACAAGCACGACGCCAGGGCGGTCGCCGACCAGTGGACCGATCGCGGCGAGTGTACCGATGCGGACGGCGCCCTCATCCGCGGCCGGGCCGACATCGAGCAGGCGTTCGCCGAGTTCTTCAAGGCGAACCCGCAGGCGAAGATCCAAGTGCTGGTCCGGTCCGTCCGCTTCCCGGCCCCCGATCTGGCGGTCGAGGAGGGCGTCCTGCGGCAGATCAACACGGTCAAGGACCTGCCGTCCACGACGCTGTACACGGCCACGCACGTCCGCACCGGCGGCAAGTGGCAGACGGCCGTGTCCCGCGAATGGGGTGCCGGCCAGGACCGGCTGGAAGACATGGAGTGGCTCATCGGCCAGTGGAAGGCTGCCGGCAAAGACCGGGACGTGACGTTGACCTTCACCCGGGACGAGGACAAGCCGTTCATCCTCGGCCGGTTCACGACCAAGGCCGGGGACAAGGTCGTTTCGACCGGCACACTGCGGATCGGTCTGGACCCGCAGACCGGCCAGCTGCGGTCCTGGCACTTCGACGAGGACGGCGGCCACGGCCAGGCGCTGTGGGTCCGCGACGGCAACCGCTGGGTGCTGGACTGCGCCGGCGTCACCGGCGACGGGGCGGAGACGGCGTCCGTCAACGTCCTCGGCCGGCTGAACAACGACGAGATCACCTGGCAGTCGATCGACCGCGTCCTCGGCGACCAGGCCGTGCCGGACACGACGCCAATCAAGCTGACGCGCGTGGCGGCGACGAAGTGACGACAGGCGATCCCGTAGGGTGGGCCGAGTG
>DASXAN010000302.1:0-2062 GCA_036406755.1 Gemmataceae bacterium | reverse complement strand
ATCGATCATCTGCCCGACCCACCGTTCGTCGGTATCGCCGGGGAAGTAGCCCGGAAAGATCGAATCGGCGTCGGAGGTGAACCCGCCGGTCCGCGGCAGGAAGCCGCCGGTGTGCGTGTGCGTGGCGTGGACCCAGACGTGCCGCGGCGGCGCGGGCAGCAGTTTGCCGACGCGGTCGCGAATGCGGCGGACGACGTCGGCCGACACGCCGACCAGGTCGCAAGCCACGACGGCGACCGACTCGCCGCCGGCCGCCAGGGCCAGCGCCTTGGCCTTGAGCGGGTCGAGGACGCCGGTGGCGTGGCGGTCCTGGAAGTAGCCGGGCATCGACCCGCCCAGGGGCGGCGTGATGTCGGCCTCGGCGTAGCCGGCGCGAAGGGCGGGGTCGGGCATGGTTGGTCTGCGGTTGGCGGGCGGTTGCCATCACCTTATCCGCCGGCCCCGACGGCGGCACCGGGGCAAGCGCGGGGGCCGGGGAAAGCGAATAGGCCCGGCGTGCTTTTTGGACGGGTTGATAAAGTTGCAGCGGTCCGACCGGTGGTGCCGATAACAGCAACCGCGAGGCGTCCGCGGCGCGACCGGGCAGGTGCGCCCGGATGAGTGATTTGGCCCCGACCGAGACGACCCATGCACACGCGGCCCACGTACCCCCGCCGGCACGCCGCCCTGTTGGCCGGGCTGATCGCCCTGGCCGGCGGCTGTTACCACACGGACGCCGTGGTCATCCCGCCGCCGCCGGACGGGGCCGTGCCGACCGAGCTGGCCAAGGTCGTCTTGCCGCGGTACGTGATCGAGGCCCCGGACCTGCTGTACGTCCAGGTGCTTCAGGCGCCGTATACGCATTACCTGCCGTCCAAGGAGCAGAACGAAGAGATCCAGCGCGAGGCGATCCGGAAGGAGGCCGATGCGGCGAAGGCCCGGGGGGACGCCCCGGCACAACGGGACGCCGAGCGGCGACTGGCCGAGCTGTCGTCCGGCGTGATGCCGCCGATCGAACCGCGGGCCTACTTCTCGAACCCGCTGACGCCGGTGCCGATCGACGGCCAGCACCTGGTGCAGATGGACGGCACGATCGACCTGGGCATCTACGGGTCGGTGCAAGTCTCCGGGCTGACGCCCGACCAGGCCCGCGAGCGGATTCGCGAATTCCTCCTCCAGGTGACGAACCGCAAGCCGGACACCCTCCAGGTGCGCGTGGCCATGCTGGCGTACAACAGCAAGCAGTATTACATCATCACCGACGGGGCCGGCTACGGCGAGCAGGTGGCCGCGTTCCCGGTCACCGGGAGCGAAACCGTCCTCGACGCGATGGCCCGCGTCGGCGGCCTGCCGCAGGTGTCGTCCAAGCGGGAGATCTGGATCGCCCGCCGCAGCCCGCACGGCGGGCCGGACCAGATCCTGCCAGTCTGCTGGGAGGACATCACCAAGCGGGGCATCTCGGCCACCAACTACCAGGTGCTGCCCGGCGACCGCATCTACGTCGAGTCGCAGAAGATCATCAAGGTGGACAACTGGCTGGCCAAGTTCCTGCAACCGGTCGAGCGGGTGTTCGGCGTGATCCTGCTCGGCAGCGAAACGGTGAATTCGATCAAGGGCTCGACGACGACGGGCGCCGTGCGGTGAGACGGCCGGTGATGGGGTAGAATACCAACGCGGGGCGATCCCGCACCCGAACGGAGGACACACCGATGAACCGACATCTGCTCCGCATCCTGTTGCCGGCCGCCGGCCTGCTGGCGACCGCCGGCCCGGCCGCGGCCCAGTACCCGTACCCGTACCCGCCGTCGGCCTACGGCCCGACCCCGGGCGGCCAGCCCGGATCGCCGCTGAGCCCGTACTTGAACCTGTTGGGCGGGCCGAGTTCGTCGCCCGCCGTGAACTACTACAACTTCGTCCGCCCGAACCTGCAGCTGCAACAGCAGCAGCAGCTTTACGGCAGCGGCATGCCGCTGGTGACGCCGGACCAGTACCCGCTGGCCACCGACATCCGCATGGACCCGACCGGCCCGTTGCCACGGTCGTCGGGCCTGCCGACGACGTTCATGAACTACGGCGGGTACTT
>DASXAN010000301.1:0-3504 GCA_036406755.1 Gemmataceae bacterium | reverse complement strand
GGTTTATCCCCGCCGTCTTCAAACCGCGGCGGTAAACAAAGACGGCGGGGATGAACCCCGCCGCTCGCCCGCTACTGGTCCCAGTTCGCCGGCAACTGCTCGCCGCCGTCGCGGGTGATCAGGGCGTGCAGCACCGCCGGGCTGATCGGCTTCTTCAACGGCCGCACCGACCCGTCGGCCATCAGCACGATCACCACGTTCCGCGACGGGTGGCCCAGCGCCGGCAGCGGCCCGTCCGGCTGGTACGGCACGTCCTGCGGGGCCGCCCACGGCACCCGTTCGGCCGTCTCCACCGCCAGCAGCGTGTTCGACACCCCGTCCCGGATCCGGCCCACCGACGCCTTCCGCCGCCACTCCGGGCTGTCCTCGAACGGCGTCCCGGGGCCGACGAACACGCGGATGCGGGTCTGGTCGTCCGGCGGGTCGGCGGCGGAGCCGTACACCGGCAGGTGCGTTCGTGACAGCGGCCGGTTGGCCGGGCTGTCCCATGCCTCGTCGAGCTTGAACTGCCGGTTCAGGGCGTCATCGTCGATGTATGGCAGCAGCCCGACCCGCCAGCTCAGGCCGCGGTTCGGCTCGCCGTCCGGGCCGAGGGCGTACGCCGGCGACAGGCGGCGGGTCATGACTTCCTGATTGATGACGGCCAGGCCGACTACCCGGAAGTTGTTCATGTCATACGTGCGGGTCTCATCCCTCTGGGCCAGGCCGCGGATGCTGTGGACAATGGCCGGGACGCTGATCAGTCCGCCGCAAAGGGCCAGCATGGCCAGGACGAGGCCCGTCGCGCCGATGCCGCGAGACCGGGGCGGGCGGTCGCCGGATTGGTCGCGGCTCATGGCGCGATCCTCAGCGGGGGTCAAAGACGATGATGGGTTGTTCGGCGGCCAGGGGCAATGGAATTCCGCGGCGGCGGCTTTTCCCCTCACCCCCTAACCCCCTCTCCCACAAGGGGAGAGGGGGAGGAAGAGGGTGCTGCCCGGTCCCCCCTCTCCCTTTATGGGAGAGGGGGTTAGGGGGTGAGGGAAAACCCCGCCCCTCACCCCCGGCCCCTCTCCCGCAAAGCCGGGAGAGGGGAGAACTGTCACCCCGCCCCGCCCTCGGCCGCCTCCGCCTGGTCCGCCTTCGGCACCACGCTGATCTGGCCGTTGTTCTCCAGGATCGCCACGTGCACGTGCTCCACGCACCCGCACCCGCCCCGCCGCAGCGCCGCCATCAGCTCGTGGTGCGTCAGCCGTTGCGCCCGCAGCACCGACTCGTACAGCCGGCCGTTGTGGATCAGCACCTTCGGCCGGCCCTCCAACAAACCCTCCAGCCATTTCGACCGGAACGTGGCGTACCCGACCAGCCCGTTCAGCACCACCAGCACGAACGCCGACACCGCCCCGGCCGTGAACGAGTTGTCCCCGCCGTTCATGGCGTTCTGCACGGCGTTGCTGAGGATGAGCAACAGCACCAGGTCGAACGGGGCCAGCTGCCCCACCTGCCGCTTGCCGGTCAGCCGCAAGAGCACGAGCAGGAACAGGTAGACGAGGACGGCCCGGGCCGTCAGCTCCCACCACGGTACGGTCAGCTCCCACATGGTCACCTCCGGGTCGTCGGGGTCCGGCGGCGGCCATCGTCGCACGCCGGCCGGGCCGGTGCAACCGGCGGGTGGCGGCGTGGGATTGTTGGGGAGTGGGCGGCAAGAAGGCACCGGCCGGGGCGGCCGCCGAGGGGTACCGGAATCGGCGGACCGCGCCCGGCCGCGTGCCTGATTGCTTATACGCCGCGGGTCGTGAAAGGCCGGTGAGCCGGCGATGAGAACGGCTGTCAGTTCCGCAAGACGTCGTCGGTCGGCTCGGCGGCCGCCCGGGCGTGGTCGCAGCGGCGGTCCCGGCCGCGGTCGTCCGAGTCGGTGACGACCGGGTTGGCCGTCCCGCACAACGGGCAGTCGGCGACCGCCTTGGCCGGCGGCGGGTCGGCGGCGTACACGACGGCACAGTTGCGGCAGGTGAAGACGACGCGCATGACCGGGCCGGTGGGTGGGGCGGGCGGCGGTTCTGCTATCCATGGGAATTCAGTTCCGGGCCGCGGCCCGCCGCGCCGCTGCGGCCGGACCGGGCCGGCGAACCGGTACCTTTGCGCTGAGCGTTAGACCCGTTTGGGGGGCGCCGCCGATCGCCGGAAGTCGTTGGCACCGCCGGCACATGGTTTGCCAATTTTCGCCGCGGATGACTCGGGCGGCCGGGTCACCGGGCCTGCCTCACGATGGGGTGCTCTATGTCAACCATTACCTTTGCCCACCCGTCGGCGGAGCGGGACTCGCTCCAGCTGACCGCCGGGCTCGATGTTTTGATCGCCGAGGACAACGCCGACGGGGCGGAAACGCTGGCGTTCCTACTGGAGCGGGCCGGCCACGAGGTCCGCGTCGTCTACGACGGCATGGCGGCCGTGGCGTCGGCGTTGATCGATCCGCCGGACGCGATCATCCTCGACATCGGTCTGCCGAAGCTCGACGGCTGGCAGGTCGCCCGCCGGATACGCAACGGGTTGCGCGGCCGGCCGTGCCTGATGATCGCCGTCACCGGCTACGACACGCCGGAGGACCGCAACCGCTCCCGCGCGGCCGGCATCGACCGCCACCTGGCCAAGCCGATCGACCCGGACGCGCTGGTCGCGGCGCTGGAGCGGTATCACGGTCCGGGCAAGCCGTAGCGCGAATTTTCCGCCGCCAACAGATAAAAACCTTTCGATTTTGCCTTCCGGTCGTGGTACGATGGTCGCCGGTCGCGGCGCAACCCTCCGCCGGACCGATCCACCCCGGGAGGCTCCATGCCGCAATCTTGCCGGCACCTATATTGTCCCCGCCAGAGTGACGAGTTCGTCGGCGAGCTGCTCTACCACTGCCGCGGAGGCGTCGAGACCGACTTCGACCTGTATCTGGACCGAGACACGCGGTCGTACTTCGTGGTCGGCAGCGAGTCGCACCAGCGCGGCGCGGTGCTGAACAACCAGCACACGCGGTACACGGTGGACGAGTTCCTGGCGCTGCACCCGGACTACCGGCAGCGGATGGCCGACGTGTTAAGGGACCGGGTGACGCGGCTATAAGAACCTAACCCCCCGGCCCCCTTCCCTAGGAGGGAAGGGGGTGAGGACCCAAGAAGACACGGGCGGTGATGCCCGCCGCTGTCTATTGGATTCTCACCCCCTTCCCGCTTCGGGAAGGAGGCCGGGGGGTTAGGTTCTTTCCCTCTCACACCCACGGCTCGTCGTCGCCCGGCAGCCGGGTGCGGGCGGACGGCCGCCGCGGCCCGGCCGGGGCGAACGCCCCGTAGGCGCACACCGCCACGCCGCCGACGAGCAGCGGCAACATCCACATCCCGCCGGAAAACAGCCCGACCGCGATCAGCGCCACGCCGAAGACGACCGTCCCGTTCATCGCCGTGCCCCCCGGATTGCGTCCCGTCCGAAGCATAGCACGGCGCGACCGGCGAACCGGCGGCGTGAGCCGCCGGGTGGCCT
>DASXAN010000300.1:0-2872 GCA_036406755.1 Gemmataceae bacterium | reverse complement strand
GCGGTCGCGGTCGGACGTGACCTCGGCGTAGCCGTAGGCGCAGACGTTCTCCGCCGGCGCGACCAGGGCCGCCAGGTTGACCCGGCCGCGCTTCGACTCAACCGTTACGTCGCGCCACTTCACCGACTTGCCGGCCGCGGTGTAGATGGCGTCGACCTTCTGCTCCGTCTCCGGCGGGTACGCCGTGTCGCGGCCGGGGAACGGGCCGATCAGTTTCCACGCCGTGACCGGGGCCGGGGTGTCGTAGACGGCCTTCAGCTCGGGGATGACGGCCGGCGTTAGCTCGTTCCGCTTCGCCAGCTCCTCCAGGGCCGGGGCGACCGCTTCGCGGACGGCGATGAGGGCGGAGCGGCAGGCGGAGCGGAGGTCGGCGTTCTTCGAGGTCAGGCCGGCGAGGTAGGCCGGCAGGGCGCGGGTGTCGGGCATCTTCGCCAGGGCCGTGAGCGCCTCGAACTCGGTGTCCGGCTGCCGGGCCATGCGGATCAGCTCGGGGACCGCGGCCCGCAACCGCAGCGCGGCGGCCGCCTCGATCGCCGCCCTGCGGGCGACCGGGCTGGCGTGGTTCAGCTCGGGCAGGACGAGGTCGCCGGCCTCCGGGTCGCCGAGCCGGGCGAGCGCGGCCATCGCCGCGGCGACGATCGTGGGGTCGCGGGTGGCCTTCAGGCTGGCCTCACAGCTACGGCGGGTGCGGCGGGACTTGAAGTCGCCGAGCACCCGCAGCGCCTGGCCGTGCAGATCGGCCGGCTCATTGACGGTCGCAACCGCCGCGACCACCCCCGCGGCCTCCGGCGAGCGCAACTGCGCCAGGCCGCCGAGCGCGGCCTGGCGCAGGTCGAGCGGCTGGGTCGGGTCGCGGAGCACGGTGGCCAGGAATTCGATCGCCGCGGGGGCCTTCATGCCGGCGACGGCCCGGACGAGGTCGAGCCGGTTGGCCGGGTCTTTCTCGGCGGCAAAGCGGGCGCGAAGCGGCGGCAGCGTTTCCGGGTCGGCCCACTCGACCAGGGCGGCGACGGCGGCCTTGCGGACTTCGGAGGCAGGGTCGCCGAGCGCCTTCACGACCGCATCGCGGACGACCGGTGTGCCTTCCCAGGCCACGTCGCGCTTCGGCGGCGGATTACGGGCCGGCTGGGTGCCCCACCACATGCCGGCGTAGGGCTTGCGGTCCTTGTAGTTGCGGGCGAGGGCTTCGACGGCGACCCGCCGCTCGGCCGCGTTGTCCGACCGGAGCACCTCGGTCAGCACCGCGACCGCGTCGGCGCGGAACTCCTCAGCCAGTAGCGGCACGACCACCGGGGCCAGCCGCACGGCCTCGGCGTGGTTCCCGAACTTAGCCGTCGGGCCGACCCATTCGCCCCAGCAGCCGAACGCCTTCAGCGCCCGGCCGGTGACGTGGCGGACGGTGTGGTCGGACTCCTTCGCCCAGGCCGCGGTGACGGCCTGGCAATCGTTCGGGTGGTTCATGACATTTCGCAGCCCGGCCGCGGCCGCCAGCCGAACGGCCGGGTCGGCGTCCGTGGCGAGAACCGCCATGAGGATGTCTTCCGGAGACGGCCGTTTGCCCAACCCGTGCTCGCATTCCTCGGGCCGGAGACTGCCGATCACGCGGACGGTCTCCAGCCGCACGGCCGGGGCGGCGCGGCCGGCCAGGTCGTAGGCGCGGTCGAGCCAGAACAGGCCGGGGTCCGTCTCCCGCGCAACCCACAGCGCATGACCGAGAGCCACGTCGGAGAGCGTGCCGCCGCGGATCGCCTTGTCCGCGGCGTCGTGAGCCGGGCGCCCGAGTGCGATCAACACCCGTTGCGCCCGTAGCCGTTCCGAGTGCGCCGGATGGCCCAGCGCCACGATCAGCTGTTCGACGCTGTCCGTGTCCTTGCCCCGCGGGGCCGGCGTCACGTCGCCGCCGGTGTACGTCACCTTCCAGATTCGGCCGGCCTTCACCGGCTGGAGCCAGCCGCTGTAGCCCCAGTCGGTGACGTAGAACCCGCGGCCGTCGGCCGTCGGCCGTAGCGTGAACGGGCGGAAGTCCTTCAACCCCGTCCCCTCCGGGTCCAGGAACGTGACCTGATCGACGTACTTGAACCCGGCCCCGTCGGGGGCGACCTTCACCGCGTACACCTTGCCCTGGCCCCACTCGCAGTGGAAGATGCGGCCGCGGTACGTCGCCGGCAGGCCGTCGTCGCAGTACACCCAGCCGCCGCACGGCGAGCCGCCGCCGAAGTCGTGGATCATCGGCAACGTCTCGGCCGGCCGCTTCGTGTAGGCCCACGGGTAGCCCAGGAAGCCGCCGCGGGGCAGGTACATGAGGCGGGTGTTCCAGCCGAGGCCGTCGTCGGTGTTGTCGCGGACGAAGATGCGGTCGTGCTCGTCCATGGGCACGTCGAGGTGGTTGCGGGTGCCACTGGCGAACACCTCCAGGTTGGACCCGTCCGGCCGGAAGCGGATGACGCCGCCGCCTTCGAGGCTGATGTAGTGGCCCTCCTTGGTGTGCCGCCACCGGCCCTCGGCGACGTGGACCGAACCGCGGTCGGTCTCCTTGCGGGCCATCTTCGGGATGCCCTTGTCGCCGATCGACACGTACAGGTAGCCGTCCATGCCCATGCGGATGCCGCTGGGGATGTGGTCGTTGAAGCTCGGCACGCCGGCCACGGGCGGGCCGAGGTCGGTGAACAGGTCGGTGCGGGATTTCGCGGTGCCGTCGGGGTTGAGCGCGAAGACGCTCACGTACGGGGCGTGGACGCAGTAGAGCTTGTCGCCGACCAGCTCCAGGCCCATGACGGCCCACATCTTCTCGGCGAAAAGGATCTTCTTCGCCGGGTCGCCGCCCTTGAGGAGCCAGATGCGGTCAAGGTTTTTGGTCGGCGGGCCGGCCATG
>DASXAN010000299.1:0-3977 GCA_036406755.1 Gemmataceae bacterium | reverse complement strand
GACCTGCAGAAGATGGTGCAGCAGCAGGGGGTGCTGCCGGTGCAGGCGACGTGCGAGTACGTCAAGCAGGCGGCCCAGGGGCTGGCCGCCGCCCACGACCGCGGCGTCGTCCACCGGGACATCAAGCCGTCCAACCTGCTCGTCACCCGCCCGGCCGCCCTGCCCCGCCGGACCGGCGCCGACACACCCGCCCCGGTCGGCCGGGGCGGGATCGGGTCGGTCAAGATCAGCGACATGGGCCTGGCCCGGCTGACCGAGGGCGACGAGCGGAGCGTCCTGACGATGGCCGGGTCGGTCATCGGCACCCCGGACTTCATCGCCCCGGAGCAGGCCAAGGACGCCAGCACGGTGGACCACCGGGCCGACCTGTACAGCCTCGGGTGCACGTTCTACTACCTGCTCACCGGCATCCCGCCGTACCCGGAGGGGACGCCGGTGCAGAAGCTGCAGATGCACGTCAACGACAAGGTCAGCCCCAAGCCGGCCGAGCAGGTCCGCCCGGGGCTGCCGCCGGAGGTGGCCCGCATCCTGTACCGGCTGATGGCCAAGAACCCGGACCACCGCTACCAGTCGGCCCACGAGGTGGTGGACGACCTGCAGGACGTGCAGTACCGGGTCTTCTCCGGGTACGCCCCGGCGGCCGGGGACTCCGGGCTGGCCGGGCCGATCCCGCCGGCCGCCCGGGCCGGCACCCGGACGCCGACCGGGAACACGCCGCCGCCGACGGCCGCGTTCGGCCTGGACGCGGTGATCCTGCCGGCCCGCCGGTCGGCCGCCCTGACCGGGCACAAGGGGTACGTCACGGCGGTCGCCTTCTCCCCCGACGGCCGGCTGCTGGCCACCGGCGGGATGGACGAGGTCGTCCGCCTGTGGGACCTGGGGACGATGCTCGCCCACGGCGGCGGCCGCCCGGCCGAAGCGGCCGCCCTCCGCGGCCAGCTGGACGTCGTCCAGGCGATCGCCTTCGACCCGACCGGGACCCACCTGCTGACCGGGTCGGCCAACGCCATGAAGGGGCCCATGTGGCGGTGGTACTGGCGGCAGGCGGACGCCGGCCGTGAGCGGGTGCCGGGCGAGCCGGTCCAGGTGGACGCCCTGGCGTTCAGCCGGGACGGGCTGAAGTTCGCCGGGTCCGCGCGGGAGGCCGTGTTCGTCTGGGCCCTGGGCAAAAAGGGGCTGGCCCGGGAGACGATCCTCCGCGGCCACAACTGCTCGTCCCGGGCGGTGGCGTTCCACCCGGACGGCAAGCGGTTGGCCGTCGGGGCGGAGGACACGACCGTCCGGGTCTACGAGTTCGGCTGGCTGCGGAACACCCTCAAGCCGCCGCTGAAGGGCCACACGGACGCCGTCACCAGCCTGGCCTACAGCGCGACGGGAAACCTGCTGGCGTCCGCCAGCAAGGACGGGACGATCCGCCTGTGGGACGGGACCGGCACGGACCCGACCCCGCGGGCGGTCCTGGCCGGGCACAAGGGCGGCGTGCGGCTGGTACGGTTCACGCCCAAGGGCGACTCGCTGGTGTCGGTGGCCGACGGCGGGCAGGTGCTGCTGTGGGACGTGGCCACCCAGGCCCACGTGCGCGAGTGGTCGATCGACAAGGCGGTGGCCTACAGCCTCGCCCTGAGCCCGGACGCCCGGTACCTGGCGGTCGGCACGGCCAGCGGCGGCGACGGGCTGGTGTCGCTGTACGACCTGGAGCTGATCATGGTCGAACAGCTGGCCCCGACGGCGGGGATGTGAGGCGCTCGTTCTCCCCTCTCCCGGCTTTGCGGGAGAGGGGAGGAAAACCCTACTCCGCCTGCGGCAGGTCCACCGTCACCGTCGTCCCTTCCCCCGGCGTGCTGTCCACCGCCAGCCGCCCGCCGTACGCCGTGACGATCGTCCGGCAGATGCTCAGCCCCAGCCCGGTGCCGCGGGCCTCCCCCTGCCGTGACCGGGCCCGGTCCGCCCGGAAGAACCGGTCGAACACGTGCGGCAGATCGGCCGGGGCGATGCCGACGCCCGTGTCCCGCACCCGCAGCTCCGCCCGCCCCGGCCCGTTCGGGCCGACCTCGACCTCGACCCGCCCGCCCGGCGGCGTGAACTTGACGGCGTTGTCCACCAGGTTCTGCACCACCTGCCGGACGTGGGCGGCGTCCCCGCGGACGGCGACCGCCTCGGCCCGGGTGACGGCCAGCGCCACCCCCCGCTGGTCGGCCACCCCCTGGAACATGTCCACCGTCCGGGCCGCCAGGGCGTCCAGCGGCACGACGCCGGCCCCCGGCTTGAGCCGCTCGGCGTCCCCCTCGGCCAACAGCAGCAGCTGGTTGATCAGGCTGCTCAGGGCGGTCGCCTCCTCCGCCAGGTCGGCCAGCAGGTCCTGATACTCGGCCGGCGACCGGTCCCGCTGCAGCGCCACCTCCACGGCCGTCCGCAGGGCCGTCAGCGGGCTGCGGAGTTCGTGGGCGGCGTTGGCCACGAAGTCCCGCTGCCGGGTCAGGTGGTCGGCCAGGCGGTCGAGGAACCCGTTGATCGTGGCCGACACCTGGTCCAGCTCGTCCCCGGTGCCGCGGATCGGCAGCCGCTCGGCCAGGGCGCCGGGGCGGAGGCGGTCGGTGGTGGCGATGATCGTCTGGAGGGGGCGGGTGGCCCGGCCGGCCAGCCAGTACCCGACCGGCGGGGCGACCAGCAGGATGGCGCCGGCGACCAGGACGATCACCCGGGTCAGCGTGTCCACGTCCTCGGTGACGAACTTCAGGCTGCTGCCGACGCGGATGGTCAGCGGCGGCCGGCCGGGGCCGTCGAGCGGCCGCTGGAGCACGCGGTACTTGCCCAGGTCGAACGGCCCGTCGGCGGGGTACCCACGAAGTGGGTCGCCGGCCGGCCAGGCCAGGGCGGGGGCGGCGTCGCTCTCGGCCACCACCCCGCCGCCGCCGTCGAGCACCTGGCCGAACCACCCCCGGTCGGTGTGGCTACGGGCCTTGCGGTCCAGGGCCCCGGAGACGGCGGCCACGTCCGGGTAGTACCGGTCCACCACCAGCGCGACCTCGGCCGCGTCCTCGACCGTCAGCCGGCTCAGGTCCCGGGACAGGGTGACGTGCAGCCCCTGCCGCAGCCCGACGAGCGTCCCCGCCCCGAGCAGCAGCAGGCCGACCGTGTTCCAGAACGTCAGCCGGAACCGCAGCGTCGAGCCCCGCCGCGGGGACACCGGCGGCCGGTCAGACGGGCTCCCGGACGGCATACCCCCGCCCCCGGACGGTCCGGATCAGGTCGGTCTCGCCGGCCGCCGCCAGCTTGTCCCGCAGCCGCTTGATGTGGACCTCGATCACGTTGGTCAGCCCCTCCCAGTCGGCGTCCCAGACGTGCTCGCAGAGCATCTTGCGGGTGACCACCTGGCCCTTGAACCGCAACAGCATCTCCAGGATGGAGAACTCGGTCGGGGTGACCTCGACGTCCTGGCCGTCGCGGGTGACGCGGTGGGTGGTCAGGTCGAGCGTCAGGTGGCCGGCGTGGCTGACGACCGGCGGGCGGTCGGTGGTGCGGCGGTGGACGGCCTCCAGCCGGGCGAGCAGCTCGGGGAAGGCGAACGGCTTGACGACGTAGTCGTCGGCCCCGGCGTTGAGCCCGGCGACCCGCTCGTCCACCGACCCCAGCGCGGTCAGCGCCAGGACGGGGGTGCGGACGCCGGACGAGCGGAGCTGGCGGAGGACGTCCAGCCCGGGCAGCTCGGGCAGCAGCAGGTCGAGGACGATGACGTCGTGGTGGCAGGACAGGCCTTCGTCCAGCCCGCGGCGGCCGTTCTTGACCCAGACGCACTGGTGGCCGGCCTCCGCGAGGCCGCGCTCCAGCGCCTTGCCGATGGTGCGGTCGTCTTCGACGACGAGGACGTGCATGGCGGGAACCGTGAGTAGTGGCGGACCGACGGATTCATTGTACACGGCCCGCGGCGACTGGGTTGATTATCAAGTCGTCAGGCGAGCGGCGGGGTTTATCCCCGC
>DASXAN010000298.1:0-2518 GCA_036406755.1 Gemmataceae bacterium | reverse complement strand
GGCCCGTGAGCAATCCAGCGATCGTGCCTGGGGATGTGGCGGCTCATGAGCCTGCCCTGCCACCGTGCAACAGGCTGCGAACTAATCGGCCACCTGTTCTGTAAACGGCCGGACTGCGTTCGCGTACTCTGGCGTGCCCGGTAGCGGACACGCCAGCACCGCGGCAACAAACTCAGCCAGTGGTGCGTATCGGTGCTGCTCAACATAGTGAGCGATCATGTCGGGTGCGTAGAACAGCCGATCTCCTGCCGGGACTCCGAACGAACCGAAGCCCAGCACCTTGTCGCACAACTCGCAGGTGTGGCAGCCCCCCGTAGCTCCCCAATCCAGAGCATCCGCGCTGGCGTAGTGCCGACGGGCAAGTTCCTTGAGGTGGACGATAAATTCCGGCGAAACCTCTCCATGCGGGAATGGGTGATCACGGTGCAGCCAGCCGACAGCGACGCGGCCCGAATCGAGAACTTGCATATCGGGAATGTGCATCGGCCACCGACTCACACCTTGTCCCACGGCTCCCGCGGCTGGCGGGTGAGCAGCCTGTTCGCCTCCTCGTCGCCAACGAACCGCTCCGCGGCCGGGTCCCAGCGCAGCGGCCGCCGCAGCCAGTAGCCGATGTTCGTCAGGTGGCAAACTGTCGCCGACCGGTGTCCGACCTCGGCCGGGCAGATCGTCGGCTTGCGGCTCTTGACGCACTCGACCCAGTTCTGCCGGTGGTTGTTCGACGGGTACGCCCGCCAGCCGCCCTCCGGCAACGGCTCCGTCAGCAGTTTCTCCGGCTCCGTCGTCAGCGACGCGCGGGACACCTTGATGACGCCGTCTGTGCCCTCGAATTGGCAATCGACCCGGCCGCCGTGATGGATGACGACGCCATTGGCGTATGTCAGCTTCAATCCCCGCTTCGCATCGCCTTCCGGTGGCTCGATCTTCACTGGCCCGCTGTTGTCCATGTCCAGCGCCCACTGGGCAATATCGTAGTGGTGGGCGCCGAAGTCCGCGACGCCGCCGCCGGCGTACTCCTTGTACTTCCGCCAATTCGGGTAGCCCCGGTGAACCCCCTTGGGGCACAGGACCGCGTTGTAGCCGCGCTTCGGGGCCGGGCCGAGCCAGAAGTCCCAGTCCGTCCCCGGCGGCACCGGCTCTTCGGCCAGGTCGCACGGCACGGCCGGGTCGCCGATGCCGATATGGACGGTGTGCACCTTGCCGATCCGGCCGTTGCGGACCAGCTCGACCGCCTTGCGGAACCGGCTCTCGTACTCGCTCCGCTGCTGGCTGCCGGTCTGGAAAATGACTTTCGCCCTGGCCACCTCGTCCACGATCCGCCGGCCCTCGGCGACGTGGTGGGTGAGCGGCTTCTCGCAGTAGATGTCCTTGCCGGCGCGGGCCGCGAGGATACAGGGGATCGCGTGCCAGTGGTCGGGGGTGGCGATGACGACGGCGTCGATGTCCTTGCGGGCGAGCAGGTCGCGGAAGTCGGCGTGGGCGGTGCAGCCCTTGTAGTCGCCCTTGGCCTCCCTGGTGTACCGCTCGTCGGTGATCCGCTTGGCGTCGTCGCGGCGCTCGGCGACCACGTCACAGACGGCAACGACCTGCACGTCGGCGTTGCCCAGGAAGCTACGGAGATGGCCGCGGTTCTGAGTGCCGACGCCGATGAACCCGAGGGTGATCCGGCCGTTGGCGGCGCGGTCGGCCCGCAGCGGGACGTGGGCGAACGGGGCGGCGGCGGCGCCGGCAGCGACGGCCTGGAGGAACCGGCGGCGGGAGACGCGGCGGGTCATGGCGGGCCTCTCTTTCATGGACCTATTTCAGTGGCTTGATCCGCACGTTGCGGAACGCGACCGGGTCGTTGTGGCCGGCGAAGCCGAAGTGGCCGCTCGTCCGGTCCTTGCCCGGGTGCTTGTGGTTATCCTTGTACTCGGTCACCTTGCTCAGGTCGCAATCCAGAATCAGCGTGCCATTCAGCTCGACCTTGATCGTCGAGCCCTTCACCGTGATCTCCTCGAAGTTCCATTCGCCGACCGGCCGCAGGTAGCCACGGTGGGACGGGACCATGCCGTAGGCCGAGCCGTTGTACTGCCGCGGGTCGAGCTTGGCGTACTGCGGCGACGTGTCGTCGAGCACCTGGATCTCGCACATTCCCTGGTACGCCGTGTCCGTCTTGCCGCTCGGGTCGCCGGGGTAGCGGATGGCGAAGCCGTTGTTGCCGGCCGGCGGCAGCCGGTACTCGGCCCGGGCGACGAAGTCGCCGTACTCCGCCTTCGTGTACAGCACTCCGCCCTTATGCGGCTTGCAGAGGATGGCCCCGTCCTGGACCTGGTAGTTGTCCACCGGCCCGGCCCAGCCGTCGAGATCGTGACCGTTGAAGACACTTTGGAAGCCCTCGTCGCCGTGCTTGGCCAGGATGGCGTTCGCCTCGGCCGACGGGATCTCGCGGACGTACAGGTTCCGCCAGCGAATCTCGCCGCCGTGCGTCTGGAGGAGGATCGGCCCGGTCCGCGGTAGCGGGGCCTTGCGGTCCTTC
>DASXAN010000297.1:0-7468 GCA_036406755.1 Gemmataceae bacterium | reverse complement strand
TTGTCCCCGCCGGGTTTGAAGACGGCGGGGACAAGCCCCGCCGCTCGCTGGACTAGACCAGCGGCAACCCGATGCGGCCGGGTCCGGGCGCGATCGGCTCCGCCTCGCGGTCGCATTCGACGCCAACCACCTCCGCCGTCTCGACCGTGCCGAACAGCGTAAACGCCGACGCGTCGTCCACGTGCACCCGCACCGTCCGCCCGGTCAGCCGATCCGGGCCATCGAACACCACGATGTGGTCCGTCATGGTACGGCCGGTCAGCTGGGGCAGGTTGCTCGCCTCCGGCTCGCCACTCAACGCTTTTTTGCTGCGCCCCTCGACGAGAACCTCGACCGTCTGCCCGATCCGGCGGCGGTGGTCCGCGAGACTGACTTTCCCCTGGATCGCCAGCAGGTCGTTGTTGCGGCGCTTCTTCACTTCCTCGGGGATGTCGTCCGGGTACAGGTCGTCGGCCTTGGTGCCGGGGCGGGCGCTGTACTTGAAGATGAAGCTGTTCTTGAACCCGCTTTCCGCAACCATGTCACAGGTCTTCCCGAACGACGCCTCCGACTCGCCGCAGAAGCCGACGATGAAGTCGCTGGAGATCGCCACGCCGGGCACCCGCTCCCGGCAGCGGTGCAGCATGTCGCGGTAGTAGCCGACCGTGTACAGCCGCTTCATCCGTTTGAGCACGTCGTCGCATCCGGACTGGGCCGGGACGTGCAGGTACTTCATCACCTTCGGCAGGTCGCGGACGGCGTCGAGCAGGCCGTCGTCCATGTCCTTCGGGAAGTTGGTGACGAACTTGATCCGCTCGATCCCGGCCGTGTCGTGGATCAGGGCGAGCAGGTCGGCCAGGGTGTGCGTGCGGCCGTCGCCGCCGCGGTGGTGGTAGCTGTTGACCGTCTGGCCGACGAGGGTGATCTCCTTGCACCCCTGGTCGGCGAGCTGGCGGACCTCGGCGGCGACGTGCTCGGGCGGCCGGCCCTGCTCCGGCCCGCGGACGCTCGGGACGATGCAGTAGGTGCAGAACTTGTCGCACCCGAATTGCGTCCGCACGAACGCCTGGAACGGCGTCGGCCGCATGGCCGGCTCCCGCAGGGGGTCGTAGCTCTCGAAGCTGGCGGTGACGGCCGGCCGCGAGTCGTCGGCCCGGCCGAGGCTGACGGCCATCCGCGGCCCGGCGCCGTGTTGCACCTCGCTCACCAGCTGCGGCAGCTGCGCCAGTTGGCCGGGGCCGCAGACGATGTCCACGTGCGGGGCCCGCTTGCGGATCAGGTCCTGGTCCTTCTGGGCCATGCACCCGAGCACGCCGACGACCCGGTCCGGGTGGCGGTGCTTGAGCGACCGCAGCCGGCCCAGCGCGGAGTAGATCTTGTCCTCGGCGTGCTGGCGGACGGAGCAGGTGTTGAACAGGATCAGGTCGGCGTCGGCCGGGGTGGGGGTGAGTTCGTACCCGGCACGCCGCAGCCCGCCCACGACCAGCTCGCTGTCGAGGACGTTCATCTGGCAGCCGACGGTTTCGATGTACAGCTTCTTCGGCATCGCGGGGTCTTCGGGGCGGTTCGGGTCCGGGACGCCTTTAATATACCGGCGGCGGCCGACGCCGGCCTAGAGCCAAGGGCGCGGATCGGGCGGCGGCATCGCCCCGGAAGCGAGACCGCCGACCCGGCGACCGCGTCGCGAACCCGGCCGGCCGCTGGCGGGTCCCGTCTTCCGCGGGCGGGCCTTCACACCGGGCCGGCAAGTGGGTATAGATAGGAGGCAGGCGGACGTAGCGCACGGGTGCGACGTCGTCCCTGACGAAGTCGGCTGCGGCGGTCCAACGACGGCGACCTTTACCCGGTGGTGTAACGGTAGCACAAGAGATTTTGGTTCTCTTTGTCCTGGTTCGAATCCAGGCCGGGTAGCTTCCCCTCAGCGGCACTCACGGCGTCGCAGTCAGTCTCAACTCCATGCAGCTGCAAGAAGTTGTGACCGCCCCGCCGCTTCGCGTTCTTGCCCTTGCCCGTCTCAAGACGCCTCACCGAGCCGCGACCGGTGTCACCGGTTTGTACAAACCCTGTGCAAACCGAATCGGTGCCTGTGGCGACTAGGGCCGCCGGTTCAACCGGGTTCTCGCCCAACAGTGCGGGCAAGCCCTCAACCGCTCCGGCGAGGTCGTGCAGCCGGGCGTGGGTGTAGACGTTCATCGTCAGCCGGATGTCGGAGTGCCGGGCCAGCTCCTGCGCCAGCTTCGGGCTGACGCCGCTCCGCTCCAGGAGGGTGATGTACGAATGCCGCAGCGCGTGGAAGTCGGCCACGCGGCCCTCATCGTCCCGGTAGGGGATGCCGGCTGCGCTCAAATCGGCCCGCACCATCTCTGCCGCGCTCTTCGGCCAAGCACCGGGCCAGACCGCCTTCCCCGCCGGCCGATCCGCCAAGTAACCCCGAAGCGCCTCGGCCACGTCCTGCGGCAGAGGCTGGACGGACTCGCGGCGGTTCTTGCTATATGCGGCCTTCACCGTGACGGTCGGACGGTCGGCCGAGAGGTCGAAGCTGGTCGGGGACAGGCTCGCCAGCTCCGACGCGCGGAAGCCCGTCACCATCGCCGTGGCATACAGCATTAGCCGGTCCCGACCGCTGAGCCCGTCCACGACGGAGTCGCTACTCCTGGCGGCTTCCAGCAACCCACGCAGTTCGTGTTCGGTGAGTGCCCGGCGCTCGTGCCTGGGGTCAGTCTTGGCGTTCAGTCGCGACAGGGACACCAGCCGGTCGCGGTCGGTGCGCTCCTGTTGGTACAGCCAGCGGGAGAAACCCTTGATGGCGGTCAGGTAGCCGTTACTCGTCGAGATGCCAATCCCACGGCAGAAGCGATCCTGAATACCCTCGACGGTCGCGCGGGGATAGCGGCGCGCCTTGCCGTTGCCGCGAGCCGGCAGCCCTTCGCGGCGTAACAGACGGGCCAAGTGCGGCGGTCGTGACCCACCCAGAGCGGCTTTTAGCTCCGCTGGGGTGAACCACTCCTGGCCTGGCGGCAGTACGGGCCGAATCGGGTCGCGCCGCAGGCCGTGCAGGTACTGAGTCACCTTGTCGGCGGACACGTCGGCGATGAACACGAACCCGCAGCCCTTGAGGATGGCCCCGATGCGGGCGCAGGTCTTGGTGACGTACTCCGGGCAATTCCCTTCCGCTTCGAGGAAGCGCCTGTAGTCGGCCAGGTGGTCGGTCAGGGGCCGGTTGCGGTGTGCCTCGAACGGGTCGTGGATGTTCGCCCGCTTTAGCTCGGCCTTCCGTACCAACTCGGCCAGCAGCTGCTGGGCGGCCACCTTGTTCGCAGACAGCGGCACGGGCTTCCGGTTCCCCGGAACGCGCGCGTACCACTTGCCGGACTTCTTCTTGACCTTCTCCGCTCCCGGCGTCCCGGCCGGCACCTTGCGGGACTTCACGAACCGCGCCCCCGGTGTTTCCTTGGAGCAGGGTCGGCCCTCGGGGTCGATCCAGCAATCGTACAGCCAGTGCTGCACCACCGTGACTTTGAAGAGGCTGCTCGACATCGCTCCCTCGCTGTTGGGTTCGCCTTGTACTCGGACGACCTTCACCTGCTACATCCGGACGAGGTTCCGCATCTCGCCCTCAAGCCGGTTTCGCTCTTCCTGTTGCCACCGGGCCAGTCCACGGCAATACCGTTGAACCGCGCGGCCGACGTCGTCCGTCGGGTCACACGCCTCGGCCTCCTTGGTCCATTTGCGGATCAGGGAGTCCTTGTGGGTGATCTTGCGCCGCAGGGCCTCGACGTGCGTCTCGGACTTTCTCATCGTTGGTTCCTCCTCATCCGGTTCGTGTGTCTGGTCGAGCACCTGGACGAGGCGACTCAGTTCGACGCCGAGCCCGCCGGCGATGGCGAGCAGGGTACTCAGCTGGGGGTCTTTCCGCTCCCCGCGCTCCAGGTCCGAGAGGGTGCGCCACGGCAGCCGGAACCCCAGCTTCTCCGCCCGCTCCGTCAGCTCCTTCATGGTCAGGCCGCGGGACTGGCGCAGGTGCCGGATCCGTTGACCGAGGAGCCACGAGGTTGCCGGCTTCTTCGCCATCTGCCCTGCTCCAAAGCCCGGGGTTGCGCCCCGAGTGATCACGCGCCGCCCCGTCCACGGAGAGGATACACGCTATTGCGTAGATACGCAATAGCGTGTATGTTTTTTTGCGGGCGCTGGGCCGTGCAACTCTTTGGCGATAGGGCCTCACAACCGCTCCAAACGGCCGGCGGTGCTACTCCTTGCCCAGCTGGTTCATCGCGTGCTTAACCAGCCCGAAGTCCAGGCCCGTATCGACGGCCAACCTGCGGAACAGGCTGTTGTACTTGTGCCCCTCCTGGCAGCTCGTGTAGGTCAGGTCGTGGCAGCGGCGGCAGCCGAAGTACCGGCCGCCCGGGGGAAGGTAGAGCTTGGCCACCCGCCGACCACACGGCCGGTCCCGCACTATCAGCGGGCAGGTGAACCACCACCGCGAGCCGCCGCGGTGGACCCGGGTCCTTTGGAGCTGCACCAAGTACCGCACCCGCTCCCCGGTGCCGGTCAGGGTGTACGTCAGCCACAGCCGGGAGTCATCCGGGGCGGTCGTGTCCACCTCGTACCCGATCGCCGCCGTCTCCTCGCCCGTCGAGCCGTAGGTCCACCGCCATCCGCCGGACAGACGGACGCCGGCGCGGAGGATGCCCTCCCGCGTCCAGCGGTTCGCGTCCAGGTGGCGGCAGTGCTCCACCACCGTCTTCTTGGCCGGCCGCCACCAGTGGTAGGTGTTGCCGCTCCCCGGGCCGCCCATGTCATGGTCCCCGTGTCGTACGGATTATTGCTAAATCATTGACAAAACCCGCCGCCGTCGCGGGCGCCGTTGGCCGGTTCCACTTGCCGCACTTTGCGTTGCGGCGAATGTGAAGGCGGTGCAGGTGTCGGCGCGACGGCGACCTTCGGCGGATTTCGGTGGGGTTTTCGCATGGTTTCGCCGCCCCGACGTTAGCTTTCGTTAGCGTATCGCCACCCGGATCGCGCTTTTGCGCGCCTTTTCACGGCTCGCCTAGCGCCCGTCCTGTTCGCAGGCCGCAGCCGGTGCAGACGACGCTCTTCCGGCTGTGGGACCACACCCGGTAGGCCCCGCACCGCGGGCAGTCGCGGGGCGCGCGGGGCCGCCAGCTCGCCCACGGGCACCGCGGCCACCGGCCGCACCGCCAGAACCGCCCCCGGCCGGCCGCCGATCGGATTACGACCTTCGCCCGGCACAGCGGGCAGTCCCGCCGCCACCGGACCGGCGGGCGGGGCCGCGGCGGGCGGAGTTGCTCCCGGGCGTCCTCGGCCGCCTCGGCCAGGGCATCCCGCAGCTCCGGGTCGCGGGCCTGCCAGCGGCAGACGGTGGCGACGTGCACGCCGGCGGCGGCCGCCGCCTCGCGGAGCGTGGCGCCCTGCCGCCGGGCGGCTAGCATGGCGGCGCGGGCGGCCGTCCGCCGTGCCGCCACCGCCCGGGACATCGAACGCGCGGCTGACTTCCCGGGCCGTTGATCGGGCACCGCTCTCATGGCTCACCCCCGGCGGTTGGGACGTCCGAGGCGGCCGGGGCGGCGATGTTCACCTGCTTCTTGGCGATGTTCACCTGGACGACCGGCGCCGCGAGCTTGCGGACGGCGGCCAGCGTCTTGATCGCAGTCAGGTAGCGCTTGTGGGCGGCCGAGATGCCGCGCTGGAAGTACATGCCCAGCTGCAGCGGCATGCTCTCCTTCTGGCTGTAAACCTGCTCCAGATGGTGCAGGTGCAGCCAACAGGTGGCGACCCGCTCGGCTAGCAGCCGCTCCAGCGGCGTCGCCGCCGGGCCGGCCAGCTCCGCCTGCAGGCCCTCGACCTTCCGGGTCACGCCCTCCTTGAACACCAGGTTCTTGCCGGTGAACTTGTCGATCAGCGTCTTCCGGGCGTAGCGGGCCAGGTCGCCGGCGAGGTCCACGAACGCCGGCTGGTTGAGCATGTCGCGGACGGCCGGCATGGCGGACTCATCGCCGGCTTCGGCCCGGCGGACCAGGGCGTACAGCTCGGCATCGCTCTTCGAGCCGGCCTTATCCGGCGTCTTGGCTTCGCTCACGTCGCTTCCTCCACTCGCCCCGCTTGTGCCGCCGGTAGCCGGCGGCCAGCAGCGCGGCCCTTGCTACCAACTCGGCCCGATCGAACGCGGCGGCGACCGTGGCGGCCAGGTCGTTCAGCTCGTTCTTTTCGGCCTGTCGGGCGGCGGCATCAACTTCCCGCCGCTCCCGCTCCAGGGCGTCCATCTGGGCCACCAGCTCGCCCACCCGGCCGCCGCCGATGTACTCCCGGACGACCTGGCCGTTGACCTTTTTCGACCGGCTGTAGTACCGCCCCTTGTCCCACCCCATTTCTGTTACCTCCCAGCGGTTGCCCCGCTTCGGGCCGTCCCGGGTCAGCCGCCGCCCCAGGTTCGGGCGACCGTCACCTCGACCTCCACGGGGACCGGCTCGACCAGCGGGGCCATCGCGTCCACCATCGCGGCCTTCAGCCAGGAGGCCGCCGCGTCGGCCCGGTCGGCGTCCGCCTCGACGACGATCTCGTCGTGGACGGCCAGGACCGGCACGGCGCCGGGGACCTGCTCCCGCCGCTCCCAGAGCAGGGCCAGGGCCAGCTTCAGCCCGTCCGCCCCGGTCCCCTGCACCGGCGTGTTCAGCCGCTGGGTGTCGGGCGTCTCGTCCTGGAGCCGCCGCCGGCGGCCGGACAGGGTCCGCGTTTCCCTCACCCGCCGGGTCCGGACGCGGCGGTGCCAGGCGGACAGGCCGGGGTAGGTCTTGAAGAACGTGGCCCGGTAGCGGCCGGCCTCGGCCTCGGTCAGGGCCAGGCCGTACTGGCCCTTCGCGTATTGGCGGAACCCCCGCGCCCCCATGCCGTACAAGAGGCCGAAGTTCAGCGCCTTGGCCAACTGGCGGTGCTCCCGGGTCACGGCCTCGATCCCGAGCACACGGCGGGCCGTCAGGGTGTGCAGGTCGTCGCCCCGCCGGTACGCCTCCAGCAGCGCCTTGTCCCCGGACACCTTGGCGGCGATCCGCAGCTCGATCTGGGAGTAGTCCGCCTTGACCAGCACGCGGCCGGCCGGGGCGGCGACGCACCGCCGGTAGTCGCCCCGGGGCAGCTGCTGCATGTTCGGGCCGCTGCAGCTCATCCGGCCGGACGCTGCCCCGATCTGCCGCCAGCCGGGGTAGACGCGGCCGTCGGCGGCGACGTAAGCCAGCCAGTCGGCCCCGTAGGTGCCGCCCCGCTTGCGGGCCAGCCGGTAGCGGCGGAGCAGCTCGGCCAACGGGTGGTCGGCGGCGGCCAGCGCCTCGTCGGCGGTGCTGTCCACCGGGCAGCCGGCCAGGTCGAGCGCCTGCCGGACCTGCTGCGGGCTGTCCCAGTTCCAGGCGTCGAACATCTCGCCCGGCTTGGGCGGGGCGGCCTGTTGCAGCTCTTGGAGCAGGCGGTCGGCCTC
>DASXAN010000296.1:0-1675 GCA_036406755.1 Gemmataceae bacterium | reverse complement strand
GGTCACCAGCAGCCGGGTGGCCCGGACCCGCGCCCCGCCGCAGTCGGGGCATGTGTGCTCGACCATCACCTTGTCCAGCCACGCCTCCATCCCGGAGTTCGCCTCGCCCCGCTGGCGGTAGCGGCGGTAGTGCCGCTCGATCCGGCGGGCGATGCCGCCGAATCCGACCTCCTTACCCTCCCACTCGGCCCGCTTCTCCTTCGCCTCCGGCGGCATGGCCGTCTTGACCTTCGTTTCGGCCCCGTACAGGATCGCGTTGCGCACGGCGTCGGGCAGCTTGTCCCACGGCGTGTCGAGCGAGAAGCCGAGCGCCTGCGACAGGCTGTACATGATCCGCCCGTCCCAGGTGTCCGGGTTGTAGCGGAACGCCTCCTTGACGAAGCACCCGCCGCGGACGCTCCGCCGTGGGTCGGGGATGAGCAACTCCGGGTGCGTCACCTTGTGGACGCCCAGGCCGCCGCAGGTCAGGCAGGCCCCGGACGGCTTGTTGAACACGAACCACTCCGGCCCGACGTCGCCGTAGACGAAGTGGAGCGTCGGGCTCGTCAGCCCACGGTAGAACCGCTCCGCCTCCGCCTTGCCCGCCCCCTTGGTGACGTGGACCTGCATCAGCCCGTCGCCGACGAGCAGGGCCGCGGCCACGCCGGCCTTGATCGCCTTCTCGTGCTTCGCGCTGACCACGACCCGGTCCACGACCGCGTCCATGGCCCGGACCTGCGACTCGTCCAGGTTGATCCTCGCCGCGAGGTCCACCGGCTTGCCGTCGATGATGAGCCGCCGGCAGCCCTTCTTCCGCAGCTCGGTGAAGACGTAGTCCAGTTCCTCGCCGTAGACCTTGAACACCGGCGCCCGCAGCTCGACCTCCGCCCCGTCCGAGAGCGACAGGATCGCCTCGACGATCTGGCTGGCCGTCCGGGCCGGGGCCGGCTCGCCGGTCCGCGGGCAGTGCGGTTGGGCGATGGTGGCGAACAGCAGGTTCAGGTAACCCGCGATGTCGGTCATCGTGCCGACGGTCGAGCGGGGGTTGCTGGCGACCGTCTTCTGCTCGATCGAGATGACCGGCGACAGGCCGAAGACGAAGTCCACGTCCGGCTTGGCCACCTGGGCGATGAACCGCTTGGCGAAGGTGGACAGCGACTCCATGTACCGCCGTTGGCCCTCGGCGTAGATGGTGTCGAACGCCAGGCTCGACTTGCCCGACCCGGACAGCCCGGTGACGACGACGAGCCGGTCCCGCGGGATTTCCAGCGAGACGTTCTTGAGGTTGTGGACGCGGGCACCCTGCACCGCGACGGTGGTGCGGGCGGACGGTCGGGGCGCCGCGGCCGGGGAAGGGGATCGTTTCGTTTTCATGGCAGGTTCAGGTCGCTCCGTGGTGCGCCAGGAGGGCCACGATGTCCGCGTGACCGCGGCGGGTCGCCCAGGCCAGCGGCGTCGCCCACGGCGGGTCGTCGGGCAGGTTCGGCTTCGCCCCGCGGGCCAGGAGGAGTTCCGCGATCCGAGGTTGGCCGTATTTGGCCGCCCACCCCAGCGGGGTCGAGCACAGGTCGCCGTCGCGGGCGTTCGGGTCGGCCCCGTGGTCGAGGAACTGTGCGGCCATCTCCACGTCGCCCTTCCGGGCCAGCTGGTGCAGCGGGGTCGCGCCCAGCCAGTCGGGCCGGTTCGCGTCCATCCC
>DASXAN010000295.1:0-6170 GCA_036406755.1 Gemmataceae bacterium | reverse complement strand
GTGGCGGGTCGTGAGCAGCGTCTTGCCGTCCGGCGTGAGCGACGCGGTCCAGAAGTCGGACCCGCCGTCGGGTAGTTCGAGGCCGCCTTGGTTGCGGCCGGTGGCCACGTCCCACAGGCGAACGGTGCGGCGGCCCTGTGTCAGAACTGTCGTGCCGTCCGGCGTGGCCAGGACGTTCAGAATCTCGTCGCCGTGGCGGAACGCCGGATCTCCGTGCCGCAGCACCGCCCCGGCCGGCAGCGACGGGTCGGCCTTCACGGCCGGCGGCGAGTCCTTCAGCGGCGGCTCGTCGCGGCCGACGCCGAACAGCGCCCCGGTGCCCGCGGCCAAGCCGCCGAACAGCAGCACCAGGGCGGCGATCGCTCGCGGTTTCGATGTGCCGGCCATGCGCAATCCCTCCTCAGCCAATTCGCCTACCGGCCCCGTCAGTCGGCCGCCAGCGGTGAGCGTCGCCGCCCCGTCGATCGTTGCCCGTGCAAGACGCGCCGGCACCGCCGCCGTCGCCCCGCGGGTGGCCAGCACGGTCGCCAGTAGGCCGGCTCCGAGCGTCGCCCCGCGGGCCGTCAGGCGGGTGCGGAGCAGGTCGCGGCCCTGGACCAGCCGGCGGCGGAGCGTGCCCAGGCTCCAGCCGAGCCGGGCGGCCGCCTCGTCCTGGGTGCAGCCGTCGTAATAGCACAGTAGCAGTGGTGCCCGCAGCCGGTCCGGCAGGCGGTGTAGCTCGTGATCCAGCGCGGCGAGCAGGTCATTCCAGGCGGCTGTGCCGGCCGGGTCGTCCGGCTCGCGTGCGTTTCGCGCCCGCATGGTATCCGCGGGCGCGAAACGTATGCGGGTCCGCACCTTCCGCCCCAGCCGATATGCCACACCGTACAGCCAACTGCCGAGCGCGTCCCACTTCCGGATGGTTCCCGCCTTGCGGGCCAGCACCAGGAACACCGCCTGGAACACGTCCTCGGCCAGGTGCGGGTCGCCGACGGCCCGGCGGCAGACGCCGAGCACAAGCGGCCCATACCGGGCGACCAGTCCGGCGAACGCGGCCGGATCGCGGTTGGCTGCGAACCGGTCGAGTAGGGCGGCGTCGCTGCCGGCCGCGCCGCCCAGCGCGTCCCGCAGCCGCCGGACCGCCGCCCCGAGGCTATGACCGTTCATCGCAGCCCTCCGGTGCCCGTCGCTAAGGTAGTGCCGGGTCGCCGCACCGGGTGCGCAACTTTTTTGCTATCGTGACACCATGCCGGATTTCGCGCACCTGTGGCTGTTGCACTTGCTCGCGCTCGCGCCGCTGGCGGGGTGGGCATGGCTACGCCGCCGGCGGTCCGCCCTGCGGTATTCCGACGTCCGCCTCGTCGCCGACTTGCCGGCTGGTCGGTCGCGGCGGGCCCGGCTCGGCGGGGCCGGGTTGCGGGCCGCCGGCCTGGCGGCCCTGGTCGTCGCCCTGGCCGGGCCGCGGTGGCCCGACCCCGGCACGCGCCTGCCGGCCGAGGGCATCGCCGTCGTCGTCGCGCTCGACGTCAGCGGCAGCATGGCCGAGCCGGATTTCGACTGGCACGGCGAGCGCGTCACCCGCCTGGAAGCGGCCAAGCGGGCGCTGCGGCTGTTCGTCCAGGGCGGGGAGGCGGCCGGCACGCACCTGCCCGGCCGCGGCGGCGACCAGGTCGGCCTCGTCGCCTTCGCCGTCCTCCCGGAGGATACCTGCCCGCTGACATTGAGCCACGACGTATTGCTGGAACTGCTGGCCGCCGAGGAGCCGCGCGGCCTGCCGGATACCGGCACGAACATCGGCGACGCAATTGCCTGGGGGCTGAAGAAGCTCGACGCCGCCGGCGACCGGCGGAAGGTGCTGGTCCTCCTGAGCGACGGCGAGCACAACGTCCCGCCGCCGGCCCTCACGCCGCGGCAGGCCGGGCAGCTCGCCGCCAACCGCGGCGTGCCGGTGTACGCCATCGACGCCGGCCCGCCGCCGGCCGCGAACGCACCGCCGGAGGAGGCCCAGGCACGGGCAACGGGCCAGCGGTCGCTACAGGCAGTGGCGGCGCTGACCGGCGGCCGGGCGTTCGCCGCCCACGACGCCGCCGCGCTGGTCGGGGCGGTGGCGGAGATCGACCGGCTGGAGCGGCGGCCGGTGCAGAGTTTTCAGTACCGCCGGTACGCGGAGGCGTACCCGTGGTGCGGACTGGCGGCGCTGGCGTGCTTCGCGGCGGCGCTGGGTCTGGAACGAACGGCGTGGCGGCGGGCGCCGTGATGGCGAGCGGGGCTGAACGATGTTGGCGCGGTATGTGACGACACCGGCGCTGCTCTGGTCGCTGGCGACCCTGCCGGCCCTGGGTCTGCTCGCGCTCGTGGCCCGCCGCAGGCGGCGGACGCGGATTGCCGGCCTCGGCCCGCCCGGCGTCATCGCCGGCCAAGTGGAACGGCCGCCGGGGCGGTGGCGGGCCGCGGTCGGCTGGACGCTCGGCCTGGCCCTGCTCGCCACGGGGGCCGCCGGGCCGCACTGGGGCCTCGGCCCGCCGCCGCCGACCGCGCCGGGTCGCGACATCGTCGTCGTCCTCGACCTGAGCCGGTCGATGCTCGCCCGGGACGCCCTGCCCAGCCGGCTCGGCCGGGCGCAGGACGCGCTCCGGGAGTTTGCCGACGCCGTCCAGGCCCGCGGCGGCCACCGGCTCGCCCTCGTCGCCTTCGCCGGCCAGGCGGCCGTCGTTTGTCCGCTCACTCACGATTACGACCACTTCCGCGCCAAGGTCGCCGCCCTGTCGGCGGACCCGCCGCCCCCGGCCGTGCGCGCCACGGGTCCCGCGGCCGTGTCCGGCACGCGGATTGGGGCCGGCCTGCGCCAAGCGGTCGAGTTGCTCGACCCACAGTTCCGCGGCGCGGAGGAGATCGTGCTGGTTTCCGACGGCGACGACCCGGCCGACGACGAGGAGTGGCGGACCGGCCTGGCCGCGGCCCGTGAGGCGGGCGTGCCGGTGGACACGGTCGGCATCGGCGACCCGAACGGCGACAGCCCAATCCCGACGGAAACGGGACGGTTACATTACCGCGGGGCCGACGTGCAGACGCGGTTGCACGAGCCGCCGCTGCGGGAGATCGCCGCCCGCACCGGCGGCGTCTACCTGCCGGCCCGCACCGGGCCACCGGCCCTGGACGCGCTCTTCCGTGATCGCATCGCCCCGGCCCCGACGCGGGAAGCCATCGCCGGCACGCTGCCGCAGCCAGTCGGCCGGCAGGCACTCTTCTTCGCGCTGGCGCTGACATTCATCACCGGCACCATGATCCAGCTAAGCCCACGGACGGCCGTCCGTGGGTTCGTCCGAATGATCGCACGACTCACGGCCCGCTGGCGCCGCCCCGCCACGGTCACCGTCGCCTTGGCGCTGGTGAGCGCCACGGCCCCGGAGGACTGGCTCCGCCGCGGCAACGACGAGCTGGCCCGCGGCCGGCCGGATGCCGCGCTCGCCGCCTACGGCCGAGCCGCCGAGTTGACGACCGACCCGGGCCGGGTCGCATTCGACGAGGGCGTGGCCCTGTTCCGCATGGGCCGGTTCCGGGAGGCCGAGCTGCACTTCCGCCGCTGCCTGTCGGACGCCGCCGGCGGCCGGCGGGTGCGGGCACGATACAACCTCGGCAGTGCGCTGTTGCAGGAGTCGCAGGGGCGGCTGGTCGGGCCGCTGCGCGGGGCAGTCGCCGCCTTTGAGCAGGGGCTGGCCGCCGCCCGCACCGACGATCCGCTCGCCGACGACCTGCGGCACAACCTGGAACTGACGAAGCGGCTCTTGGCCGCCGCCCGGACAACGAACCCGAACCAACCGGACGAGCCGCCCGACGGCCCGCCGCCGGACCAACCGCCGCCGTCCCCGGGCGGGTCCGACGACCCCGGCGCGGCCCAGGGCCGCGACCCGACGGGCGGGCAGCTCGGCCCGGACGGTCGGCCGCTGCCACGGGGCAAGACGGACGGCTCGTCGGCGCCACAAACTACGGACAAGCCGCCGCCGGGCAAGGGCAATCTGCCGCCGCTGCCGGACGAGGACGCGCTGGCCCCGCTGACGGCGGAAGACGCGCGAGCGCACCTGGAGCGGGCGGCCGAGCGGATCGCGGCCGAGCGGCGGGCCCAGCTAAAGCGGACCGCCCCGGCCCCGGCCACGCGATTCCCGGAGTGGTGATGTCAACCTGCATCGCCGTGATCGTGCTCGCGCTTCAACCGGCGGCTGACGCCGGCTCTCCGCCGATCGTCGGCCGGCCGGTGGACTTCTCCGGGGCCGTCGGCGGGCCGTTCGTCGTCCAGTGGGCCGCCGAGCCGACGGAGGTGATGGCCGAGGAGCCGCTGACGCTCACACTCCGCGTCACCGGCCCCGGCAACCTGAAGGACATGCCGCGCCCGGCGCTCGGCAAACTGGAAGGGTTTAAGCCGTTCGCCGTGGAAGACCTGGACGACCGGTTCGTCCCCGGCGACCCGCCGCGGCGGGAGTTCCGCTACCGGATACGGCCGCGGACGGCGGGCGTGCCCGAAATCCCGCGGTTCAAGTTCGTGTACTTCAACCCGCGGATCGTGCCGCCGTCCCGCGGCTACCAGACGACATACGCCGACCCGGTGCCGCTGACCGTCAAGCCGCGGACGGCACCGCAAACCGTACCGGAGGAGGTGCCGGCGTGGATGCTGGCGGAGCCGTCGTGGGCGGACGTGTTTGAGGCCGAGTCGCCGCTTGTCGAGCGCTGGGTGAGGCCGCTACTTGAGCGCCTCGGGATGGCATCCATCCTGTCCGGGCACTACCGACAAGCGGCCTGGCCGATCGCCGCGGTCCTACTACTGGTCCCACCTTCAATCTGCGGCCTCTGGTACCTCATCTGGCGGCGGGTCAACCCGGACACCGCCAGGCTGGCGGCGATCCACCGGAGTCGGGCGGCGGCGGCGGCCATCCGTTTGCTCCATTCTCGCACTGACGACCCGGCCCGACAGGCGGCCGCCGCGCTGACGGCGTACCTACAGGCCCGGGCCGGCCTACCGCCGGCCGCGACGACGCCGGCGGAAGTCGCGGAGTCATTGCGGCAGTCGCGGTGCTCGGAGCAGTTGATGGCCGCTGCCTCGGACACTTTGAGGCGGTGCGACGAGGCGCGATTCGCCCCTGCCGCGGTCGCCGGTCAGCCGTTGGCCGCTGACGCGGAACGTGTCATCCTCGCATGGGAGGCCGAGACGTGGTCGCCGCCTGGTTCCTGACCGTCGTTCTCGCCCAGACGCCGGACATCCAAGACGATACGAGCGCGCGGCTGCAATACGAGCTGGGCCTTTGGAATCGCCGGGACGCGGAAACGGCGAACGCGGCGGCCCAAGCGTTCCGCTTTGCCGCAGATCACCTCGCCCGGCGTGCGAATCAGGAGTCGCCGGCCCTGCAATTCACGCTCGGCAACGCCCGCTTCCTGTCCGGCGACTTGCCGCACGCCATCGCCGCCTACCGCCGCGGACTCGCCCTCGATCCCGCCGACGCCAAGCTCCGCGCCGCGCTCGCTTATGCCCGCGAGCAAGTTCAATACCCGCCGGGCCCCGATCTCGTCGCCCTGCTCCGCCCCGAGCGCGACCTGTGGCCGCCGTGGCTGTCACTGCGTTACCTCGGCGTCTACGCCTTCGCGCTCTACTTCGCCGGCTGCCTGGCCGCCACCCGTTGGCGCATGACCCGCCGTCGCCGCTGGTTCGTCGCCGCCGGCGTAATGCTGGCGGTCGCGGCCGTGCCGGCCGTCGGCACCGGTGTCGAGTGGTGGCGGGCGCGGCGGGACGCGGCCGAGCCGATCGTGGTGGTGGCCCGCGACGTACCGCTCCGGGCCGGCAATGGTCCCGAGTACCCGCCGAGGCTGGACGCGCCGCTGCCGCGCGGCTGCGAAGTGCGGCAGCTGTTTGAGCGCGGCGGGTGGGTACAGGTAGAGACGGGCGGCGGCGCGGTTGGGTGGGTGCCGCGGGATGTGGTCGTCGGAGACGTTTAGCGGCGAGCCCGGCCGCGCTCGCCTCCGGCTCGCCGCTACACGCACCTTATTACGCCGCGGCCATCGTCGCGAACGCCTGCTTGAAGGTCGCCCAGCTCACCCGCACGAGGCCGTCGTTGGCGTTGCCCTTCGTGAAGTACGCCGCGTCGGCCGCCGACCAGCCGTTGAACGCCCCCGTCTGCGCGTCCACGCCCCACGGGTTGCGCAGG
>DASXAN010000294.1:0-1682 GCA_036406755.1 Gemmataceae bacterium | reverse complement strand
CTCGGAGCCGCAGATCGAAAGCCCGGTGGCGATGGCGTTCGACGAGGACGGCCGGCTGTGGGTCGTCGAAATGCTCGACTACCCGAACGGCCCGGCCCCCGGCCGGCCGCCGGAGGGGCGGATCAAGGTGCTGGAAGACCGCGACGGCGACGGCCGGTACGAGACGAGTCACGTCTTCGCCGACAAGCTGCTCTACGCCAACGGCGTGCTGCCGTGGAAGGGCGGGGCGATCGTCACCTGTGCCCCGCAGATCCTGCACCTCCGCGACACCGACGGCGACGGCAAGGCCGGCGACCGGGCCGTGCTCTACGAGGGCTTCTCGACCCAGAATCCGCAGCTGCGGGTCAGCTTCCCGACGCTCGGGCCTGACGGGTGGGTGTACGTGGCCAACGGACTGCGGGGCGGTCAGGTCCGCCGCGGCGACACGAAGTCCAATCCGCCGATCAACCTGGGCGGGATGGACTTCCGGTTCGACCCGGTCCGCCGCCGGCAGGAAGCCGTCTCCGGCATGGGCCAGTACGGGCTGACCTTCGACGACTGGGGCAACCGATTCGTCTGCGACAACCACCACCACATCCGACACGTCGTCCTGCCCAACCGCTACCTGAAGCGGAACCCGTACCTGGCCGTGCCGGCCGTGCTGGAGGACACCTCCGAGCTGGAGGCGTCGGTGCCCGGGGCGGGGGCGCGGGTGTACCCGATCAGCAAGAACTGGACGACGTCGAACCTGCACTCCGGCCGGTTCACGGCTGCGTGCGGCGTGTTCGTCTACCGCGGCGACCTGCTGCCGCCGCCGTACCGGGGGGCGGTGTTCACCTGCGAGCCGACCGGCAACCTCGTCCACTGCGAAACCCTCACACCCAACGGGGCGACGTTCCGCTCCCGCCCGCCGGCGGAGAAGACGGAATTCCTGGCCTCGCCGGACGACTGGTGCCGGCCGGTGTTCGTCACCAGTGGCCCGGACGGGGCGATGTACGTCGTGGACATGGACCGGGCGGTGATCGAACACCCGGAGTGGATGCCGCCGGAGCTGAAGAACCGCCCCGACCTGACCTGGGGCAAGCACACCGGCCGCATCTGGCGGCTCGTCCCGGAGGGCCAGGCGACGAAGCCAGGCCGGCCGCACCTGAGCACGGCACCGACGGCCGAGTTGGTCAAACTCCTGGGCCACCCGGACGCCTGGTGGCGGACGACGGCCCAGCGGCTGCTGTTGGAGCGGCAGGACCCACAGGCGGCCGAGCCGCTCCGCGCCGCGCTGGCGTCGTCCCGGCCACAGGGGCGGATGCTCGCCGCATGGTTGCTGGAGGACCGCGGCGAACTGCGGGAGGCGGACGGTCTGGCGCTGCTTCACGACTCCAATCCGCGCGTTCGCGAGCAGGCGGTGTTGCTGTCCGAGCGCTGGCTGCCGAATTCGGGGGCCGTCCAGCAGGCCGTCGCCGAGCTGGCCCACGACCCGGACCCCCAGCTCCGCTTCCAGGTCGCGCTGTCGCTCGGCCTGTGGGACGACGACCGCGTCGTCGGCCCGCTCGCCGAAATCGCCATCGCCGGGGCCGACGACCACTGGACTCGGACGGCGGTGGCCAGCGCCGTCCCGACGCGGTCGGGGCTGTTGATCGATCGCCTCCTGTCCGCCCGGCCGAAACCCGTGGCGCCGCTACTGGCGCTCCTGCATGACCTCGCGG
>DASXAN010000293.1:0-1837 GCA_036406755.1 Gemmataceae bacterium | reverse complement strand
CCCCCAGGCCAGGACCAGGTCGGCGTAGGCGCGGGTGGTGCGGGTGTCCGTGCCCCCCAGGCCGAAGGTGCGCAGGCGCGGGTCGTGGCCGGTGGACAGCACTTCGGCACCCGGCTGGGCCGGGCCGCCGGGCCGGGCGGCGAGCCAGCGGTGGATCGGCTCGCGGGTGCGGGCCAGCCATGCCCGCACGGCCTCGACCCGCTCGCCCGCCCCCTGCCCGGCGAACCGCAGCGCGGCCGGCACGTCCAGGTCGGCGCTGAGGCCGTGGGCGTGCAGCCGCTCCAGCAGGCGGTCGCGGGTGCGGGCCAGGCCGACCACGTCGCCGCCGGTCAGCCGGGTCAGGCCGACGCGGGCCAGCCACGCCGCCCGCACCGGCAGCCAGCCCTCGTGCTCGTCGAGCAGCCGCTGCACGTCGGCCAGCGACTCGACGAGAGTCGGCGGCGGGTTGCGATTCGTGGCCGACGCGGCGACCGCGGCGACGGCCCGGACGGCGGCCGGGCTGGGCGGGCCGGCCAGCCACCGCCGCAGGTCGGCCTCGGACCCGTCGCCGCGGGCGGTCCGCGCCTCGGCCCGCAGCCAGCCGCGGCCCCATTCGGCCGGCGGGTCGTCGGCCTCCCACAGCGCGTTGAGCCAGCACACGGCCGCATCACCGGGCCGGCCCAGGGCGGCGTACAGGCCGGCCAGCTCCGGCCAGACTGCCTGCCGGTCCGATGCGGCCGGGGTGTTGAGCGCGGCCAGGAGCTGGTCCTCCAGTGCCCGCCGCCGTTCCTCGAGTACGCCCGGCGGCGGCGGCTCGACCGCGGCGGCCGGCGGTTCCGGCGCGGCCGGCGGACGGGCCGTAGCCGGCGGCTCGGCGGCCCGCGGGGCGAACCAGTGGACGATCCGCGACCACAGCCCCGGCCGGGCCGCGTCCGGCTCCGCCGCGGCGGCCGGCGGTGCGGCTTCGGCCGGCGGCGGGTTGGAGGAACGGCGGGGCGCGGCGGGGACCAGATCGCGAGCGATGAACGGCAACAGCGTCAGCGGCCGGTCGGCGGCCGGGGGAGTGAGCGGCTGCGGGTCGTGGTCGCGGACGTAGTCGATCACCTGCTCCAGCGGCCGGAACGCCGCCTCCGGCAGGGCGTGGGCCGTGAACTGTCCGCCGTCGCCCGGCTCCAGCCAGACGACCGCCGCGGGGTCGGGGGCGAGCAGTTGACGGACGGCGTCGCGCCGCAGCGGCGGCCGCAGCCGGGTGCCGACCGGCAGGTACAGGTTCGGCAGCCGCAGGAACGGCCGGCACGGTAGCGCGTCCAGCACCAACACCGGCGGGCCGCCGCGGCCCGGCCGGGCCCGCAACACCACGACCCGCCGGCCGTCAACCTCGCCGACGCCGACGCTCAGGCGGGCGAGCAGGCGGTCGTCGGTCTGCTCGGCCAGGGCCCGCAGCTGGTCGAACGGCCGGTCGTGGAGCACCCACAGCTCGGGCGGGTCGTCGGAGTGGTCGACGATCAGCCGCAACGGGGCGGGTAGGGTCAGGTCCGCGGCGTGGGTGACGGCGGCCGGCCGCGGCGACAGCGAGTAGTCGTCCGGGCCGGAGTCGAACGGCGCGTCGGCCACGAACTCCCACAGCCGCGGGGCACGCAGGAGGGCGACGCGGCCGGCCGGCGGGTCGATCATCTCGCCGAGCGGGTGCCGCCAGCCGACCTCGACCCAGACGCGGTCCGCCTGGCGGACGTAGGCGCGGGGGGCGCCGGGGTGGCCGTCGGTGGCGCGGAGGAGGGAGTGGAACGGCGGGGAGTCGATGAGGATGAAGACGCGGGCGCTTGACAGTTCTCCCCTCTCCCCTCGGGGGAGAGGGGCC
>DASXAN010000292.1:0-2118 GCA_036406755.1 Gemmataceae bacterium | reverse complement strand
CCAGGCTGAGGTCCGCGTCGATACGCGGCATGCCCCCGCCGCGCCTGGGGCCCTGCTTACGCCGGGCGCTCTCGACCAAGATGCGGCGCATCGCCTCGGCCGCGGCGGCGAAGAAGTGGGCGCGGCCGGCCCAGCCCACCGCCTTGCCGCCGATCAGGCGCAGGTACGCCTCGTGGACCAGGGCGGTCGGCTGGAGCGTCTGGGTGCCCGGCTCGCCCGCCAGCCGCCGGGCCGCCAGCCGCCGCAGCTCGCCGTACACCAGCGGCAGGAGTTGCTCGGCCGCGTGCGGGTCGCCCGCCTCGGCGGCCGTTAAGATGTGGGTGACGTCGTTCATACGCGCTCGGGCCCTGTCGACCGGGCGTCCGCGGTTCGCGCGCGAGACCCCGTGGGATATCGATCCGGGGCGGCGAAACCCGACACTCGCGACGGCGAACGGGAGATTATTGGACACGCCGGGCGGCGCCGGCAAGGCACGCGGGGCGGCGGCCGGAATGCCGGCGGCCGGAACTCGCTACGAGCATTGGAGAACCGGCGCACCGAGTGCCGGCGGCGGTCGGACGGGTTGCGGAAAAAAAATGTGAGCCACCCCACAATTGCCGGGGCTCTATACTGGAAACCCCTCGCGCCGACAGACGATTGACCGCAAGCCCATCCCGTCGGGTCTTCGCCCGGAACTGTCGCCGATGAAAACTCGAACACCCGGCCGCGGCCGGGGTACGACCCGCCCGACCGCCGCGGCCGACGAGAGCCGGCTGGACGCCGAGCTGATCGACCGGTTCGTCGCCCGCTGCGACGGCGGGGCGTTCGCCCGGCTGGTGGAGCGGCACGGGCCTTTAGTGCTGGGCGTCTGCCGGCGGGTGCTGCGGCACCACCACGACGCCGAGGACGCCTTCCAGGCCACGTTCCTGATCCTGGCCCGCAAGGCCCGGCACATCCGGCGGCGGGACGCCCTGACCGGGTGGCTGTGCAAGGTGGCGTACCACCTGGCCGTGAAGCTCCGCGGGTCGGCGGGCCGGCGGCGGCAGTCGGAGCGGCAGTGGCCGCCGGACTGGCCGGCCCCGGCCGAGGACCGGTTCGCCCGCGGCGACCTACGGGCGGCGTTGGACGAGGAGCTCGGCCGGCTGCCGGACCGCTACCGCGTCCCGCTGGTGCTGTGCTGCCTGGCGGGTCGCACCCGCGGCGAGGCGGCCGCCCGCCTGGGCTGGACCCCGGGCACGATCAAGATGCAGTTGGAGCGCGGCCGGCGGCTGTTGCGGACCCGGCTGGCCCGCCGCGGACTGGTGCTTTAACCCGTCGCCCGATTCGACCTCCCGTCCCGTCGAGACCGAACCCGCCCCGGCCCGGGGCACCGGACGCCGTGCGCGCCGCACGGCCAGAATCTGACTCTCCCCCGTGAGGACAACCATGAAGCAGCATGCGAGCCGGTTTCTCGGGAAGGTTCGTCGGACGGTCGGCCACGCCCTCGCGGCCGGCGTGGGCCGCAAACCGCGGTGGGCCCGCAAGCTCACGCTGGAGCTGCTCGAGGACCGGGCCCTGCTGGCGGCGTCGTTCTTCGCCCCGCCCGAGCCGGCCGGGAGCGTCAGCGTCCAGCTCGTGCCGCTGGCCAATGTCACGGCCGGGGTGCAGGAGATCGTGACATTCGGCGTGCCGTTCACACGCGGGTCGGTGACCCCGGCGCAACTGGCGGACGTCCGCGTGCTCAAGAACGGGGTCGAGGTCCCGGCGTTCGTCGAGCAGCTGGCGGCGTGGCGGAGCATCGACGACCCGGGGATCGACGGCCAGTCGGTCCGGGTGGCCCGCATCCAGATCCCGTACACGTTCACGTCGCTGACGCCCGAGTCGGTGACGGTGCAGTGGGGCGGCCCGGCCCGCACCCTGAACCGCACGACGGTGCAGGACCCGCGGCTGGAGTGGCACACGGTCACCAGCGGCACGTTCGTCGCCGCCGACAACGTCGAGGAGCCGGACGTGCTGCCGGTGCTGCCGAAGGACTACCTGTCCAAGGGCATGCTCGACGCCCCCACGATCCCGACGAACAACGCCGTGCCCGAGACCCGCGACGACCCGGCGGCGATGCTCGCGGCGACGTTCACCGGCTACCAGGAATACGACTCGGCC
>DASXAN010000291.1:0-1979 GCA_036406755.1 Gemmataceae bacterium | reverse complement strand
CGTTCGCTCCTTGGCACCGGATTTGTACGGTATTACGCTCGGCGTACCGTCGCAACCGACCGAGGAGTAGCCATCATGCGGACATATCGAGCCTTGGCTCTGGGCGTAGCGCTCATCGCGGCAGCCCCGGCCTTTGCCCAGACCTTTCCGCCGCCGGCACCCGCTGTCCCGCCGGCCCAGACGATCCAGAACAACCCCCATGATTCGCCGCCCGTCACCCGGACCTCACCGCCCAGCGCGGCCGAGCTGCCGAAGCTGGCCGGCACATGGTCGATCGTCTCCGGCGAGCGGAACGGCCAGCGGCTGCCGGACGAGCGGGTCGCCGGCCTGCGGGTGACGATCACCGCCGACACTATCACCGTCTTCGATCGCGGCAACAAGCCGTTCTTCGTCGTCCGGTACAAGCTGAACACGGCCGTCACGCCGAACGAGATCAACATGGAAATGACGGACGGGCCGTACCGCGGGGCGGTGGCCCAGGGCGTGGTGACGATGGACAGCGCCGAGCAGATGCGGCTGATCTACTCGACCGGCAGCCAGGGCCGGCCGCGGGAGTTCCGCACCGTCCCGGGCGGCACGACGGCCACCCTGTTCATCCTCAAGCGGGCGCCCACGGAGGTGCTCTACGCCGGCAATTGGCGGGTGGTGGACGGCGAGGCCGGCGGCAAGAAACTGCCGCCGGAGCAGGTGCAGAAGACCAAGATCGTCCTGACGGCCGACACGCTGGTGCTGACCGACACGTTCACGAACTTCACGTTCGTGGCCAAGTACCGCACGGACACGGCCGTGACGCCCAACACGATCGACATGACGGTGCTGGAGGGGGCGAACAAGGGGCAGGTGGCCCACGGCATCATCGCCCCGAACGGGGCCGACGGGCTGCGGCTGTGCTTCGTGATGGGCGGCGACGATCGGCCACGGGACTTCCACGCCGCGGCCGGCAAGGCGCCATCGTTCTGTTACACGTTGCACCGCGAGCCGGGGCCGGTCGGCGTGCAGCCGGGAACGATCAAGGTGCCGAACGGGCCGGGGCCGTCCGCACCGTCGGGCACGCCGGCAGGCGGGGTGCCGATCCAGGGCGGCCAGCCCAACAACCAGGGGCCGCCGAAGCCGCCGGGTGGGCGGTGACCGCCTTCAGCGGAATGACGAATGACGAAATACCCAATGACGAACAAGCAATTCGTCATTGGGTATTTCGTCATTCGTCATTCCCGCGCAGCGGGTCAAGCCCGCCCGGCGACCCCCCGAAGGAATTCCCACACCGTCCGCGCCGCCAGCCGGGCCGTCCGCCCGTCCTGGTCCAGCGGCGGGCACAGCTCCACCACGTCGATCGACCCGACCGTGCCGCACTGTCCGGCCTTGTACGCCGCGTACAGCCAGACGTGGACCGACAGCCCGCCGGCCGCCGGGGCACTCACGCCCGGCGCCACGGCCTGATCGACGGCGTCCAGGTCGAAGCTGACCAGTGTCGCATTCTCGCACCGGGCGTACACCTGCTCGATGGCGTGGAAGCTGACCGACGTGTTGAACACGGCCGTCCCGCCGCGGCCGGCGAGGTAGTCGAGGTGGGCCTTGGCGACGGCCGGCGGGTTCAGACCGGCGACCGTGTAGCCGGCGCACACCCCCGACGGGTGCTCCAGCATCTGCCGGAACGGCGAGCCGGAGTGGCCTTTGCCGTCGATGAGCGGCCGCACGTCCGGGTGGGCGTCCCAGTTCAGAACGTTGACCCGCCGGCCGCGGTTGGCGTAGGCGAGGAAGTGGCCGTAGGCGGTCTCGTGCCCGCCGCCGAGGACGACCGCCACGGCCCCGCGGTCCAGGTGCGGCGCCAGCACTTCGGCGAGCGCGGCCTGGTCGGCTTCCAGGTCGCCGGTCGGCTCCAGGTCGCCGAGGTCGACCGTGTGGCGGACGAGGTCCGTGAAATCCTCAAACTGCTCCGCGTCTGGGGTCAGCTTGTAGAGGGCCGCGCGGATGGCGGCCGG
>DASXAN010000290.1:0-5975 GCA_036406755.1 Gemmataceae bacterium | reverse complement strand
CGTGCCCGAGGACCGGCGGCGGCACGGCGTGATCCTGGAGATGTCGACGGCTGTCAATGCGACCCTGGCCACCCTACGTGCCCACGCGCACCTCGGCCTGCTCGACGGCCGCCGCGAGCGCGAGACCGCCGCGGAGTTCGTCCGGAAGCTGGGGATCAAGACCCCGTCGCTGGAGGCTCCGGTGGGGAACCTCTCGGGCGGCAACCAGCAGAAGGTGGCCCTGGCCCGGTGGCTGGCGACCGACCCGGCGGTCGTCATCCTCGACGAGCCGACGCAGGGGGTGGACGTCGGGGCGAAGGCGGAGATCCACCGGCTGATGGGCGACCTGGCCGAGCGCGGCGTGGCCGTGCTGATGATCTCGTCGGAGTTGCCCGAGGTGCTCGGCATGAGCGACCGGGTGGCGGTGATGCACGGCGGCCGCGTCGCCGGCGTCCTCGACCGGGCGGGGGCGACGCCGGAGCGGGTCCTCGACCTGGCCCTGGGCCACCCGCCCGGGGAGGCGGTGCCGGCGTGACCGCCCGCCGCGAACTGTCGGTGGCCGTCGCGCTGGCCGCCCTGTGCGGGGTGATGGCCGTCCGCGCCCCGGACTTCTTCGGGGCCGCCCAGGTGCGGACCATGCTCGTCGGGGCGGCCCCGGTCCTGGTCGTCGCCGTCGGCATGACGCTGGTCATCCTCACCCGGGAGATCGACATCTCCGTCGGCGCCCAGTTCTCCATCTGCGGCGTCGTCGCCGGGCTGCTGGCGCAGGCGGGGGCGCCGCTGCCGGTCGCGTTCGCCGCGGCGGTCGCTGCGGGGGCGGCGCTCGGGGCGGTCAACGGCGCGCTGGTGGCGCTGGCCGGCCTGCCGTCGATCGTCGTCACGTTGGCCACCCTCGTCGTCTACCGCGAGGCGTTGCGGTGGTGGCGGGAGGGCCAGTTCGTGCGGGACATGCCGCCGGGGTTCCAGTGGTTCGCGCTGGGCGGCGACGTCGGGCCGTGGGCGGTGGTCGGGGTGGCGGCCGCGGTGTTCGCGCTCTTCGCCTGGGGGCTGCGGCACCTGGCGGCCGGGCGGGCGGTGTACGCCACCGGGTCGGACGCCGAGGCGGCGCGCCTCGCGGGCCTCCGCCCCGGCCGGGTCGTGTTCGGGGCGTTCGTCCTGACCGGGAGCCTGACCGGGCTGGCCGCCGTGCTCAACGCCGTGCGGTTCGCCGACGTCGACCCGACCGCCGGCACCGGGCTGGAGCTGGAGGTAATCGCGGCGGTGGTCGTCGGCGGGGTGGCCATCACCGGCGGCCGCGGGCGGCTGGTCGGCGTCCTGCTGGGGGTGGCCCTGCTGGCGGCGGTCGGCCCGGCGCTGGTGTTCCTGAAGGCCCGGCCGCAGTGGGAGAAGGCGATCCAGGGCGGGATCATCCTCGTGGCGGTGGCGTCCGACGCGCTGGGCCGCCGGGAGGGGGCGTGATGCGCGGCCCGCACGCGGCCCTGCTGCTGACGTTGGCCGCCGAGGTGGCCGTGTTCGGCCTGGCCGGGACGAACTTCCTCACCGCCCAGAACGCGGCCGAGGTCGCCCGGCTGAGCGTCGAGGTCGGCCTGCTGGCCGTGGCCATGACGCCGGTGATCGTTACCGGCGGGATCGACCTGTCGGTCGGCTCGCTCATGAGCCTGGTGGCCGTGCTGTTCGGCATGATGTGGCGGGACGCCGGGCTGCCGGTCGTCGTGGCGGCGGTCGCCGCGGTCGGCGTCGGGGCGCTGGCCGGGGGCCTCAACGGCGTGCTGGTCGCCCGGCTCGGCCTGCCGCCGCTGATCGTCACCCTCGGGACGCTGTCGCTGTTCCGCGGCTTGGCCGAAGGACTGACCGGCGGGGTGGTGACATACACCGGCTTCCCGCCCGGCTTCCTCACCCTCGGCCAGGGGTACGTGGCCGGCGTGCCGGTGCAGCTGATCCTGTTCGCGGCCGTCACCGTCGGGTTCTGGGTGTACCTGCACCGGACCGTGTACGGCCGGGCGCTGGCGGCGATCGGCTTCTCGCCCGAAGGGGCGCGGTACGCCGGGTTGCCGGTCCGGGCCCGGGTGTTCACGGTGTACTTGCTGAGCGGCACCGCGGCCGGGCTGGCGGCCGTCGTGTACGTCGCCCACCTCGGGCAGGCGAAGGCGGACGCCGGCACCGGGTACGAGCTGCTGGCGATCACGGCGGTCGTCCTCGGCGGGACGTCGATCTTCGGCGGCCGGGGGACGGTGACCGGGACCGTTCTCGGGCTGGCGGTGATCGCCGTCCTACAAAACGGGCTGCGACTGGCCGACCTGCCGGCCGAGCTGGCTGGTATCCTGACTGGCGTACTCTTGCTGACGACGATCGGGCTGGACCGGCTGCGGACCCGCGCCCCGGCCGCGCCGACCGCTCCCCTTCCCGAAGGCGAATTCGAGATGAAGAACTCGCAGCTCGTCGCCCTGTGTGCCGTCATCCTGGTCGCCGCCGGCCTGATCGCCGGCAGCAACCTGTACCTGGCCCGGTCGTTCCACCGCGGTCCGGAGGCGGGGCCGAGCCCGCGGCCCGGCAAGAAGCCGGTCGTCGCAATGATGCCCAAGAGTAAGGGGAATGCCTACTTCGTCTCCTGCCGCGCCGGGGCGGAGGAGGCGGCGAAGGAGCTGGGCATAGACCTGATCTGGGACGGCCCGACCGAGACCGACCCGGCCAAGCAGGCGGAGGTGATCGAGGCGTGGATCACCCGCGGCGTGGACGTGATCGCGGTGGCGGTCGAGAACCGAGAGGGGCTCTCGACGGTGCTCCGCAAGGCTCGGGCCAACGGCGTCAAGGTCGTCACCTGGGACGCCGACGCCGACCCGGACGCCCGGGAGTTCTTCGTCAACCAGGCGACGCCCGAGGGGATCGGGTTCAAGCTGGTGGACGAGGCCGCCGCGGTCCTCGGCGGCAAGGGCAAGTTCGCCGTCATCACCGCCTCCACGACGGCGGCCAACCAAAATGAGTGGGTCAAGTACATCCGCCAACGGCGGGAGGAAAAGTACCCGGAGATGGTGCTGACGGACATCTACCCGTGCGACGACAAGCGGCAGAAGGCGTTCGAAGTGGCGACGGCGGTGATGAACGCGGACCGGGACGTGAAGCTGCTGATGGCGATCTGTTCCCCGGCCGTGCCGGGGGCGGCGGAAGCCGTCGAGCAGGCCGGCCGGAAGGACGTCAAGGTGGTCGGGCTGGGGCTGCCCAACGACAACAAGCGGTTCGTCAAGGCCGGGATTACGCCGGCGGTGATCCTCTGGAACACGGCCGATCTGGGCTACCTGGCGGTACAGACGGCGGCGAAGGTGGCGGACGGGTCGCTCAAGTCGGGGGCGGCGGCGGTCCAGGCCGGCCGGCTCGGCCGGGTGACGGTCCGCGGCGACAACGTCCTGCTCGGCGAGCCGATCGCGTTCACCAAGGACAACATCGACCGGTTCGACTTCTGACGGCCGGCCGTTCGGCGGCGGTCACCGGTCTGTTACAATTCGTCTAGGGGCGCACCGGTCACGGCGGACCCCGGGGAGGTGGTACGGCGTGAACTTCGCGGAACAGCCCCCCTCGAAGCAATGGGCCGCCTTGGCGTTCCGGGGGCAGCGAATTGCCGAGGTCTGGTTCAAACCCGAGGGCGAGCCGTCGGCGCTCGTGTTGCGCGTCCCGCGGAACACCTTTGAAATCCCCGGCATTGGTCAACGGTTGACGGTCGAGAACCTGCTGAAGGCCGTGGCCGTGGCGGCCGACGAAGTCGAGTCGTGGCGCCACGGGGATGCCTCCCACTCCGCCCCGGACGGGCCCGGCCCCGACCTGACGACTCCCCTCCCGCCGCCCCCGCCCGACGTCCCCCACCTGGAGCTCCGCGTCCGCCTGAAGCCGCCGCCGGCGGTCGTCCCGGCGGAGTGGCACGAGCTGGAAGCCCGGTGGAAGACCCTTTTGGGCCTGGAGGCGGCCGTGGACACGTTGCGCAAGAGCGTGGAGGGCATTCGGGCGGAACTGGAGGCCGCGGTGCGGCGGTCGTTGACGGCGGACGACAAGGTCCACGCCCTGGCGGCCGACGTGGCCCAGTGGAACAAGGCGAAGAACCGCGCCCACTACGCCGTGCCGAAGGCGAACGAGTTCATCCACCGCGCCACCTGGGCCGCGGGCACGCCCGAGCGGAAGCGGCTCGGCGAACTCTTCAACAACCCCGTCGGGACTCAGACCCCACTCCCCCCGGCGGGTGAAGTGTCGCAAGAGCTCGAATTCCTGCGGAAGGACCGGCAGGTGTTGTCCGCGACGGGTCAGGCGGTCTACCAGGAGTGCAAGGCGGTCTCGGCCGACGTCCAGGCGGCCCTGAGGCGGCTCCAGAGCAACGCCGCCGCCCGGGCGTCGCAGAAAAAGGGCGGGACCGGCGCCAAAGGCAAGTCGTTCTAGCCCTGGCGGTGTCGGCCGGATCCGAATCGGGCGGCCGCCGTGCGCTATAATGGGGTAGCGGCCGTTCGGGCGCGGGTTGCCCATCACGTCTCCCGCGGGGCGGCCGCCACTCTTCCGGAGGCACCGCCCGTGCACCCGCGGCCAATCCCGTTGCCCGACACCATCCCCACCACCGCCTTCGCCTTCCGCGGCTACGACATCGCCAACCTCGGCCGCACGCCGGAGCTGCTCGACCACCCGGCCTACGGCCCGACCGTCGAGGCCGCCCTGCGCGAGGGGTCGGACGTCTGTCGCGCGGCCACGGGCCGGACCACCGACCTGGTCGGCCGCGTCCGGCGGCGGGAGGAAACCCGCGGCCTGGACACGTACGCGGAGGACGTCGCCCTGGTCGTCAGCGTCAGCATCGCCCAGGTGCGGCTGCTGGAGGAGCGGTTCGCCGCCCCGCTCCGCCGGGCCAAGTTGGCGTTCGGCTACAGCCTGGGCGAGTTGTCGGCCCTGATCGCGGCGGGGGTGTACGGCTTGGCGGACCTGCTCCGCGTGCCCCTGACCCTGGCCGGCGACGCGGTCGCGCTGGCCGGCGACGTGACGATGGGCGTGCTGTTCTCCCGCGGCGCCGCCCTGGACTTGGCGGCCGTCCGCCACCTGTGCCTGGAGATCAACCAGCAGGGGGCGGGGGTGATTGGCGTCTCGTCACACCTGTCGCCGAACTGTGTGCTGCTGCTGGGCCAGGGCGGGACGGTGGACCGGTTCGCGGCCGGGATGCGGTCCCGGCTGGCCGGCCCGGTGGCGCTGCGCAAGAACCCGCACCGCTGGCCGCCGCTGCACACGCCGATCACGTGGCAGCGGGCCATCCCGAACCGGGCGGCGGTCCTGCTCCAGACGGCCCCCGGCGGGCTGACCGCCCCGCCGGTCCCGGTCCTGTCGGGGGTGACCGGCCGGGCCGACTACGCCGCCGACAACAGCCGCGACCTACTGCACCAGTGGATCGACCACCCGCAGCGGCTGTGGGACCAGGTGGCCGGGACCCTGGCCGCGGGCGCACGGACGGTGGTCCACGTCGGCCCGGCCCCGAACCTGATCCCGGCCACGTTCCGGCGGTTGGCCGAGGACGTGCGCGGGCAGCTCGACGGCCGGTCGCCCGGCAGCCTGGGCCGGCGGGTCGTGTCCCGCCTGGCCCGCCGGCCGTGGCTGGCCCAGCTCTTACCCGCCGGGGCGGCGCTGCTGCGGGCGCCCGCAGTGGAGCACATCAATCTGGAGGACTGGCTGCTGGAGCAGGGCGGGGCCACCGGCGTCGCCCGGCCGGCGCTGGCCGGCTCGGCGGCTCAGGCACCGTAACGCTCGCCGCACTGCCCGGCTGCGCTCAGCCGCAGCCTTTCAACCAGACCGCCGCGACGAGTCTGCCCGGCGCAAAGCGCCCAAGCCGTCCTCCGTCGGTTGCCTTCGACGACTGCCCGGACCTCCAGCCCCGGCGGGTTCGCCCGGGAATGGCCGCCGGGCGACAAGAAAGTTCTTTAGAGATTCTGCCCCGGAATGCCGATTTCTTGGATGAGGACCGGCATGATCGTGAACCCCTACCC
>DASXAN010000289.1:0-3633 GCA_036406755.1 Gemmataceae bacterium | reverse complement strand
GGCCCGCCCTCCATGAACAGGAAGATAGCGCTCTTGGCCTTAGCCGGAAACTGCGGCGGCTTCGGGGCCAGTGGGTTCGCCGACACGTCGGCCGCCGGGGCGGCGCGGAGGCCGTCCCGCTGGAGCAGGTAGGTGAGGGCGAGCGCCCCGAAGCCGCCGCCGGCGCGGAGGAGGAAGTCGCGGCGGCTGGCCGGGAGTTCGACGTGCGGGGTCGGCATGGCGGCAGTCCGGGCGGGGCCAACGGCAGGTACGGTCATCATAGTCCGGTGCCGGGACTGGCGGCAGGGGAATCGGCAGGGTCAGTCATCGTTGTCCTCGTCCCGCGCCGGCCGGGCCTTCCGGCCGGACGGGGCCATCTCCGCGTTCCACTTCTCCCACGCCGCCCGCAGTTCCGTCACCTTCTCCGGGTGCTCGGCCGATAGGTCGTGCGTCTCCGTGATGTCCGTCGCCAGGTTGACCAGCTTGACGTTGCCGTTCTTGACCTCCTGGTCGCCCTTGCGGCGGTTGTGGTCGATGTCCGTGAACAGCTTCCAATCGCCTCGGCGGACGGCCCACTTGTACCGGTCCGGATGGTTGGCCGGGAAGTTGAACCGCCAGTACAGCGTCTCGTGCGGCGGCCCGGCCTTCGCCCCGGTCAGGTACGGCAGCAGGCTGACGCCGTCGAGCTTTGCATCGGCCGGGGCCGGAACCCCGGCCGCCTCCAGCACCGTCGGGTGGATGTCGAGGGAGATGACGGGCTGGTCGTAAACCTTGCCGGCCGGGAGCTTGCCCGGCCACTTGACGAAGAACGGCACGCGGATGCCGCCCTCGCGGGTTTCGCCCTTGACGCCCCGCAGCGGGGAATTGTCGGAGGCGTTCACGTCGGTCGGGCCGCCGTTGTCGTTGAAGAAGACGACCAGCGTGTTCTCTTCCAGCCCGGCCGTGCGGAGTTTCTCCAGCACCCGGCCCACGGCGGCGTCCAGGGCGGCCGTCTTGGCGGCGTGGATCCGCCGCTGGCCGTTAGCGATCCCGGGGAACTGCGCGAGCTGTTCGTCCGTCGCCTGCATCGGCCCGTGGGTGGCGTTGAACGCCAGATACAGAAAGAACGGCTCCTTCTGGTGGCGGTCGATGAACGCGGCCGCTTCCCGGCCGAAGGCGGTCGTCAGGTATTCTTTCTCGTTGGCGTCGGCCGTGCCGCGGAGGATGCGGGGGACGACGCCGCGGGGGCCTTGCGGCAGGTACGGGTTGGCCCCGCCGAGGAAGCCGAAGAACTCCTGAAACCCGCGGGCCTGCGGGCGATGCTTGTCGTCGGACCCGAGGTGCCACTTGCCGACCAGGCCGGTGGCGTACCCGGCCGCCTTCATCCGCTCGGCGAGCGTCGTCTCGTTGAGCGACAGGGCGCTGTCGGGAATGGCGGCGTTATACTCGTGGCCGAACCGCTGCTGGTAGCGGCCGGTCATGAAGCCGGCCCGGGTCGGGCTGCACTGCGGGGCGCTGACGTAGCCGTTGGTGCAGCGGATGCCGGCCTTGGCGATCGAGTCCATGTGCGGGGTGGCGATGTCCTTGCACCCGTGGACGGACAGGTCGCCGTAGCCGTGGTCGTCGATGAGGATGACGACGACGTTCGGCCGGGCGGGCGCAGCCGCTTGACACGGCGACGCGCTCAGGCACCCGGCGGCGAATGCCAACGCCAGCAGCGAGGCAACTGTGTCGGCCCGTGTCATCGGTATTCTCCTGCGGGCGGCGTCGGCCAGCTAGGCCCGCGACTTCCAGCCGCGCGAACTGCGGCTGGCATGCTGGACGGCGATGACATTGATCCGGTCCGATTCGACGCGGTAGTAGACGACGTACGGGAACCGGTGGATCGGCCCGGCGCGAACACGCCGATATAGGACGCCGTACATCTCGGGATTCTGCCGAATGCGGTCCATCTCCTCCCGGACTTCGGTCAGGAACTCGTCCCCCAGCCCCCGCCGCTGCTGATCGTACCAAGCGAATGCCACGTCCAGGTCGTCACGGACTTCCGGGCGATAGATGATTCGGGAGACTCATCGCTCCCGCCTCACGTGTCGTTCGATCTCGTCCCAACTAACCACGTCATTCGGGTTGGCGTCGAGCGCATCGAGGCGGCGGTCCAATTCGGCTTTCAGGTCGTCGGTCAATTCGGGCCGCCAGCCGGAATCGAGGATGCGGTCCCAGAGTCGCTGCACGAGCTCGATCTGATCTTCGACCGGCCAGGTTTCGGTCTGCTTGAGAGCCGTCGCCACGTCCATCGGAGTCTCCCGCTTTCAGTCCACGTACAAGAACTCGTTCGCGTTCAGCAGCACGTGGCAGAAGTCCGCCAGGGCCGCGGACCGTGGGTCCTGCGGCCCCTCCGCCTTGCCGCCGACCGACCGGCCCGGCGTGATGTGCAGGCCGTTCGCCGACGAGTCCTGGAAGAACCCCGGCACCGGCTCGAACTGCCAGTAGCCGCACGTCCGGTCTGTCACCCCCTCGGCCGTCAGCAACAGCCGCTCCGCCGGCAGCGGCCCGGCCGAGAGCCGCACGTCGTCGATCAGCCCGTCCCACGAGTGGTCCTTCGCCCGGCTGTCGTCGCCGCCGATCGTCAGTGGCCCGCGGCCGGCCGGCAGCTTCACGACCGAATGCCGCACCTGGGATACCTGCACCGGCTCGTCGTCGTTGGACAGGTCCTTGGCGTAGAACGTCACCCCGCCCGGGGCCGTGTCGTGCAGCGTCACCGCCACCGCGACGAAGTACGGCTTGTTCAGGTCGATGTGCAGGTTCGAGAATGCCGGGTCGAAGACGTGCTTGCCGGAGGCGTCCTCGCCGCTGAGTTGCAGCACCAGCACCTGCGGCTTGTAGGCGGATCGCTTGCTCGTCACCCCGAACGCCCAGCCGGGCCTGGCCTTGTCCCCGGACCAGTGGGCGACGATCGGCCGCACGGTGCCGTCGTCGTAGGTGGATCGGAGCGTGACGAACGCCTCGGCCGTGAAGTCCGCGGCCGGGAGCTTCGTCCCGTCGGCGACAACGAGGTGGCCCATCGGCCCGCCCGGCTGCACCAGCGCCGCCCGCCCTTCCCGGTACTGCACCTTGCCGTACTGGATCGACGCCGCCGCGTCCGGGGCCGGGTTGATCCGCCCCGCCTGCTCGGCCAGGAACCGCAGCGCCACCGACCGCTCCTCGGCCGACGGCGGCCGGCCGAACGCCAGCCGGTACGCGGCGTCCACCCGGCCCGCGTCGTCCGCCGGGTGCTCCTTCCGCAGCCGGCCGGCGAACGCCTTCGCCTGGCCGAGCATGAACGGGCTGTTGATGAGCAACAGCGCCTGCGTCGGCGTGGTGGTGACGTTCCGCTGGGCGGCGCTGGCGAAGCTCTCCGGGGCGTCGAATACGTCCAGCAGCGGGTCGCGGGTGTTGCGCATCACCTTCGTGTATACGGACCGCCGCGGCTGGGCCGGCTCGACACTTGGGCCGCCGGCCGTCAGGTCGAGCTTGCCGGTGGCGGCCAGCAGCGCGTCGCGGACCTCCTCGGCGTCCAGCCGACGGGTCGTCGCCCGCCAGAGCAGACGGTTCTCCGGGTCCTTCAGCTTCGCCGCCGCCGGGGCCGGGCGCAGGGCCGACTGCCGGTACGTCTGCGACGTGACGACGAGCCGGTGC
>DASXAN010000288.1:0-2780 GCA_036406755.1 Gemmataceae bacterium | reverse complement strand
AGGGCCCGGGGCGCTCACGCAACCCCGCTCGCCGGATCGAGTTACTTCTTCGACGCCTCCTTGAGCAGCCGCTCCCACCACTCGCGGAACCGCTCCCGCCACCCCTGGAGCTTGCCCGGCGGCGGCTCCGGCTGGCCGCGGCCCTTGCCGCGGGCGGCGGGCCGGCCGGTCACGGCCGCGCTACCGTCGGCCGCCGGCTTTTTTTTGGAGATCAGCTTCCGCTCCGCCATGCCCCACAGCGAGGTGGCGATGAAGTACAGGCACAGCCCCGACGGCATCTTGTAGAACATGAACGCGAACATCGGGATCATGATGTACATCGTGATCTTCTGCTGCTGGGCCATCTGCTCGTCGGCCGGCGGCGGCTGCATGACCTTCATCTGGAAGACCATCAGCGCCAGCGCCAGCACCGGCAGCAGGTTGAAGAACGGCCCCAGGTAGAAGAACGACCCCATCGACTCCCGGGCGCTGATGAACGGGATGTTCTCCGTCCACCAGAACAACATGTCCGGGGCGGCCAGGTTGCGGACCCACAGGAACGGCTCCAGGCGGAAGAAGACGCTCTCCTGGAGGGCGTAGTACAGGCCCAGGAAGATCGGCATCTGCAGCAGCAGCATCAGGCAGCCGCCCAGGCCGGCGGCCGGGTTGACGCCGTGCTTGCGGTACAGATCCATCGTCGCCTGCTGCTTGGCCACCAGGTCGTTCTTGTACCGCTCGTTGAGCTTGGCGATCTCCGGCTTGAGCTTGGCCATCGCCTCCTGCGTCCGGGCCATGCTGGCCTGCTGCCGGCGGGAGATGGGCATCATCGCCAGCCGGACGATCACCGTCACGACGATGATGCAGATCCCGTCGAACAGGCAGATCGGCCGCAGCCACCCGATCAGCCAGTGGACGATGTTGGTGCAGAAGATGATGAAGTTGGACCAGAACCCGAACCCGCCGTAGTCGGTGAGCGTGCCAAGGTGCAGCTTGTTCCTGTACCAGTCGGCCAGCTGGGCCGACACCCCGGCGTTGTCCCTGAGCTGCTCCAGGAGCGCGACCTTGACCGGGCCGTGGTAGAGGACGTACTTGTGCTCGGCCGCCTCGCCCGGCTTGGGGTCCACCGCCTCGGCGATGGCCCGGACGGTGATGTCGTCCAGCTGCGGGTGCTGGGGGTCCGGGCGGGACTCGACCGTGGCCCGGGCGAACTCGACGAAATCCCGCTTCGGCTGGTCGTCGGCGACGACGATGGCGGAGGCGAAGTACTGGACGGCGACGGCCGCGTACGCCAGGCGGTTGGCGTTGCGGGACAGGCGGTCGCTGCCGCCGGTGCGGGCCAGGGTGCGGCTGTCAAACAGCTGCCGGGTGTCGGCGTCGTGGGCGTCCACCCAGTTGAACAGGGCGTTGCGGAACACGGTCGTGTACCACACGCCCTCGATCGGCATCGCCCGGCCGCCGGCGAGCTGGTAGCGGAACGGCTTGGCGTCCTTGGCGCCGGCCTGCCGCTCGACCCGGACGGTCAGCCCCAGGTGGTACTCGTGCGGGCGGAGGGTGAACGTCTTGACCAGGCGGACGCCGAACTCCGGCAGGTCGGTGGCGAACGTGACGTGCTGCTCGTCGCCGTCGGTCTTCTTGCCGACCACCTGCCAGTCGCGGACGCCGAGGGTGTCGAGCGGGCGGCCCTCATCCTTGTCGGCGGTGGCGTAGTGGTAGAGGGCGAAGGAGGCGGTGTCGGACGGGGGGATCAGTTGTAGCAGCAACCGGTCGCCGTTGGCGTCCTTGGCCGGCAGGCCGTACCAGTCGGCGGCGTGGAACTTGGTCAGGGTCAGGTCGTGGACGCCGGCCCCGCGGTTGGTCAGCGTCACGGCCAGCGGGAAGTCGGCCCCGCCCAGCGCGATCAGCTCCGCGGGTTTGGCCGGCTCGGCCGGTTTGGTAGCCTTGGCCCGCTCCTCCTTTGCGGCCGCCTCCTTCTTGGCCTTCTCCTTCTCTTCGAAGACGGCCAGGGCGTATTCCTTGGCATGGTCACGGTCGGCGGCGGCGGCGGCGGCCAGCCGGGCGGCGTCGCCCAGGCCGGCGGCGGGGGTGGCGGCGGTGAGCAGGCGGCCGGCCTCATCGACGGCGGCGTACTCGTCCGGGGTCAGCTTCCGCGGCGGCGGGAAGAGCCGGCTGCGGACCCAGGTGTAGCCGGCGAAGATGAGGACGAACGACAAAAAAAACAGGATGTAGTTCCGCGTCTGCGACTGCATGAAAGCGTTCCCGGGACCGTCCGCGTGCCGATGCGACCGCCACGACTATCGTAGCACCCGGCGGGGGAAAAAGTACCGGGCGGGCGGCCGCGGCCGGTCAGTCCCCGGCGGCCGGCGGCGGCCGCAGCCGGGCGAACACCACGACCGGCTCGCCGTCGATCGTCAGGTCCACCCGCACGACCGGCACGGTCGGATTTTCGTCCGGCCGGCACAGCGTCAGCCGGCCGTCCCGCAGGACGCGAAACGGCGGCCGCAGCCGATGGACCGCCGCCGGCCCGCCCTCGTCCAGGACCATCACCGACTCGACGCTCCACTCCGACCCGTCGAACGGCTCCCGGGCCGATCGGGCCAGGACCAGGCCGGCCGCCGCGGCGGCGATGACGGCCAAACCGACCACGTGGCGCAGTTTCGGACTCATGCGCGGACCTCGTCCGGGCCGCCCGGGGGACGGGCCGGGTGTGGGCGACCGGGTCGAGGTCGCCGGGTTATTCGTTCACAGGGGAAACGGATTTGACGCGCGGACCGGGCGAGGGGGGGGGGGGGGGGGGGGGGGGG
>DASXAN010000287.1:0-4778 GCA_036406755.1 Gemmataceae bacterium | reverse complement strand
GGGTGACGAACGAGAGCGGGCACTACAAGCCGTCCCGCGACGACACCCACGAGGCGATGGCCACCCTGTTCAACCTGGGGGTGAACCTGGCCAACTGCGACCTGGACGTGCTGTACCGGGACTCGTCCGGCCCCGTGGTGGAGAAGTACGGCAACAACGTGCACGGCCGCAACGCGCTCAGCGACACGCAGACCTTCGCCATGAAGAAGAGCGCCCCGGCGAACAAGGAGCCCCGGCCGTCCGGGCGGATGTAGGGCGTCAGCGGCGGTCGCCGGAATAGCTCGCCCACAGGGCGTCGATGGGGTGGGCGACCCAGAAGTCGGGCCGCTTGGCCTTGAGGTGGCGGGTGATCTGCATCAGGCAGCCGACGTTGCCGGTGAACACGGCGTCGGCCCCGGTCGCCAGGATGCGGTCGGCCTTGCGGGCCCCGAGGCGGTCGGCCATCTCCGGCTGCGTCAGGTTGTAACTGCCGGCCGCCCCGCAGCACAGCTCCGACTCCGGCAGTGGCAGCAACTCCAGCCCGGGGATCATGCCGAGCAGCGCCCGCGGCTGGGACCGCACCCCCTGGCCGTGGGCGAGGTGGCAGGCGTCGTGGTAGGTGGCCTTGAGCCGCAGCGGGTGCGTCGGCTCGACCGGCCCCAACTCCATCAGGAACTCGCTCACATCGCGGACCTTGCCGGCCAGCTTGGCCCCGGCCTCGGCGTGCTCGCCGCCGTGCAGCAAGTGGCCGTACTCCTTCAGCTGCGCCCCGCACCCGGCGGCGTTGGTGACGATGGCGTCGATCGGCCCGAGGTCGTCGGGGCCGAAGCCGAAGGCGTCGCAGTTGGCGGCCGCGAACCGCAGCGCCTGCTTCTCGTCGCCGGAGTGGTACGGCAGCGCCCCGCAACAACCTTGCGAGCGGGGGATGACGACCTCGCACCCGTTTCGCTGAAGGACTTTCGCCGTGGCGAGGTTGGTCTGCGGGTAGACGGCGTCGGCGACGCAGCCGGTGAAGAGCGCGACCCGGGCCCGCCGCGGCCCCTCGGCCGGCAGCACGTCGGGGAGCCGGCCGGGGTGCGGCTTCAGCTCGGGGAGCATGTCGTGCATCTGCCGCAGCGACTTCGGCAGCAGCTTGAACATGCCGAGCTTGGTCAGCAGCCGGTCGAGGCCGGACCATTGCAGGAAGCGGGCGGGGGCGAGGGCGAGCCGGTCGCGGCCGGCGTACGGGAACAGGTGCCGCAGGACCATGCGCTGCACCCACGGCAGCGGTTTGGACGCCAGCCCGAGCTTGTCCATCGCCAGCCGGAACGGCTCGATCAGCTGGTGGTACCGCACGCCGGACGGGCAGGCGGACTCGCACGCCCGGCAGTCCAGGCACAGGTCGAGGTGGGTGCGGACCTGCTCGTCGAGGGGGAGCCGGCCGTCGGCGACGGCCCGCATGAGGTAGATGCGACCGCGGGGGCTGTCCGGCTCGATCTTGAGTTCCTCGTAGGTCGGGCAGGCGGACAGGCACAGGCCGCAGTGGATGCAGTCGAGGAACAGGTCGTAGTCGATGCCGGCGGCGGGGTTGGCGAGCGGGAGCGCGGTGCGGGTCGGAGCGGCGGTCATGACTCGATTCTATCAGGGACCGGCGCGACCCGGCAGGGATCGGCGAGCGGGGTTGCGTGAGCGCCCCGAGGACGAACAAATGTCATTGACACTTGAGAGCACTCGGGGCGCTCACGCGGCCCCGCTCGCCGGGTTCAGAACGCGTCGGTGACGAACCGCCCCGGGTTGAAGATGTTCTGCGGGTCGAGGGCGCGCTTGACCGCCTTCTGCAGCGCCAGGTCTGCCGGCGGCCGGCCCCAGACGGGCAGCGATTTCTTCCACTCCGGCGGGCACCGCTCGATGACGATGTTGCCGCTCTGCCCGGCAGCGATCTCCACTAGCCACGGAACGTGCCGCTGGGTGTCGGCGAGCCGAACGCTGTCAGCGAAATAACCGCGAACGACGCCGCTGCCTGCTTGGCCGCGTAAGTCAATGATCGGCAGATCGGAGACCTGTTCGCAAAACGGCGCTATCTTGCTCGGCGGGAGGCTAACCCGGAAGCGGAGCGGGGCATCTGGCGGGTTGGCTGCGCGAGCCAATTGCGCATCCACCCGGTCGGCCGGCGTGATGGTGAAATCAAGTTCGTATTCGGCCAATTCCCGCTGAATCTGTTCCGCTTGCCAAGCGACCGCCTCGCGACCGCCGTCGAAGCCTAGAAAGAGTGCGAAGCCCGCCCGAGTTGGTTTCGGATGCCCGTCGGCTTTCACTCCCGGGTTCCAGCCAAAGTCCACGACGGTGGGACGAGTTTGGGTCTGGCTCAACCGATCCAAAACCGGCCCGAGCCGCGCTATGTCTCCGTTGGAGCCGGCCAGGATCGCCCGCTCCTCCGCCACCGGCCGCAGCCGCAGCGTCACCTGCGCGATGACGCCGAGCGTCCCCAGCGCCCCGGTGTGCAGCTTCATCAGGTCGTACCCGGCCACGTTCTTCACCACCCGCCCGCCGGCCGACACCAACTCGCCGCGGTCGTTGACCGTCGTGATGCCCAGCACGTAGTCGCGGAACGTGCCGTAGCCGTACCGCCGCGGGCCGCTGACGTTGCACGCGATCGCCCCGCCGAGCGTCGCCCGGTCCGCGTCCGGCACGTCGATCGGCAGGTGCAGTCCCTCGGCCCGGGTGATTTCGTTCAGCTTGGCGATCGTGATGCCGGCCCCGACGGTGATCGTCATGTCCCGGGCCGGGAAGTCGATGACCTGGTCCAGCGCCCGCAGGTCCACGGCGACGCCGGGCCGGGCCGGCGGCAGGCCGTAGTCGAGCATGGTGCCGCCGCCGACGGGGTAGACGGCCGTCTGGTCGGCGGCGCAGCGGCGGACGATCTCGGCCAACTCGGCGGCCGACGCGGGCCGCTCGACCGGCATGGGGCCGACGCCGTCAATGGTGAGGGGGTCGCTCATGAGGGTGTTACTGGGCCAGCCGGGCCAGGTCGATCGTCAGCCCCGGGAAGATGCGGGGCGTGAACGGTCGGTCGAACGGTATTTCGACCCGGTTGCCGTAGGCGGTGCCGACCAACTGGTACTCCTCCAGCACCCGCCCCTCCAGGTCCACGATCCAGTACCAGCCGATGCCGTGCTCGGCATACGCCTTGAATTTCCTTTCGCGGTCGTCCTTGACGTTCGACGGAGACAGGACCTCCACCGCCAGATCGGCGGGGCCGAGGATCTGGTTGTCACCGATCCGATCGACGTGCTCGGCCGCCACGAAGATGAGGTCCGCGGCCGGCGTCCATTTGTCGTCCAGTTGCATTTCCACTTCCGGATACACGGCCCCCAGTTGATGGGCTTGAACCCACTCGTCCAGGACCGCGAACAGCCGGCCGATAAACAGCTGGTGCGGCAGACGTGGCCGTGGTGACAAGACGACCTCCCCGTTGAGAAGTTGGAGATTCTGCTCGCTTTCCGGCAGTGCGGCAAACTGCTTGCTATTCATCCGGAACAGTACGATCCGCCCCGTGATCGGTCCGGCGGCTTGCTCAACGGTTTTTACGACCATGGCGCCCCTCGCGTTATACCGCCACCCCGCGGCTCGGCTTGACGTGCTCGACGCACCCGCCGGCCGTCGGGAACACCTTGTGCGGCGAACACCGGTTCGCCGGGTTGAACGCACCCCGCAGCCGCAACATCTGCTCCAGGTCCGCCGGCGCGAACAGCTTCGGCATGAAGTCCAGCTTCTCCACCCCGATGCCGTGCTCGCCGGTCACGCTCCCGCCGCAGGCGATGCACTCGTCGAGAATCTCCGCGCTCGCCTCGAGCACCCGCCGCACCTGGTCCGGGTCCCGCTCGTCGAACAGGATCACCGGGTGGATGTTGCCGTCGCCGGCGTGGAACACGTTGCCGATCCGCAGGTCGTACTTCTTCTCGACCTCGCGCATGAAGCGGAGCATGTGCGGCAGCTTCGTCCGCGGCACCACGCCGTCCTGCGTACACAGGCTCGACGCCAGCCGGCCCAGCGCCCCGAACGCCTGCTTGCGGCACTTCCACAGCTTCAGCCGCTCCGCCTCTGATTGAGCCAGCCGCACTTCCCGGGCCCCGTGTTGGCGGGCGATCTCCATGACCCGCTCGGCCTCCCGGTCCAGCCCGGCCGCCAGCCCGTCCACCTCCATGATGAGCACCGCCTCCGCGTCCAGCGGGAACCCGAACCGGAACGCCGCCTCGACCGCCTGGAGGATGGTGTTGTCGATGATCTCCAGCGCCGCCGGGATGATGCCGGCGGCGATGATGGCGCTGATCGTGTTGGTGGCGTCGTCGATCGAGTTGAATACGCCGAGCATGGTCCGCACGGCCGGGGGCAGCGGCGTGATCCGCACCCAGATCTTGGTGACGACGCCGAACGTCCCCTCCGCCCCGACGATGACGCCGGTCAGGTCGTAGCCGGTCGGGTCGGCGGCCGGCCCGCCGGTGCGGACGATGCTGCCGTCCGGCAGGACGATCTCGACGCCGAGGACGTGGTTGACGGTGACGCCGTACTTGAGGGTGTGCGGCCCGCCGGCGTTGGTGGCCGTGTTGCCGCCGACGGTGCTGGCCCCCTGGCTGGACGGGTCGGGGGCGAAGTGGTAGCCGTGGGATTTCAGCAGGTTGGTCAGTTGCAGGTTGACGACGCCCGGCTCGACCACGGCGTAGCGGTCGCGGGTGTTGACTTCGAGGATGCGTTTCATCCGCGTCAGGGCGATCATGACGCCGCCGCCGACCGGCAGGCATCCGCCGGACAGGCTGGTGCCG
>DASXAN010000286.1:0-3941 GCA_036406755.1 Gemmataceae bacterium | reverse complement strand
CGTCTTCTGCTGCTGCATCATCGGCCCGGGGAACCCGCCGCCGCCGCCGCCGCCGCCGAACCCGCCGCCGCGGTTGCCCCGCCCCATGCCGCCGCCGCCGCCCGGCCCCGGGGCGCCGCCACCCGGGAAGCCGCCGCCGGGGAAGCCGCCGCCCGGCGGCGGCGTCGCGACCGGCGGGGTCGGGGCCGGCGGCCGGTTCTGGCCGTTCTTGCCGCGGATGCGGCGGATCGTCTTGACGTCGTTGGCGCGGTTGACGGTCCGCTCCTTGAGGATGGCGATCATCCGCCCCTGGGTCGGGTCGTCGATGATGTGGTAGACGCCGACCGACCCGCGGACGAAGTCCACCTGGGCCTCGATCGGGGCCTTGATCCGCGGCTGCACCCGCTTGGTCAGCTCGGTGACGGCGAGGTTCCACATCTCGTTGTGGACTGCGTACTCGGTGAACGGGATGTTCGGCACCCGCGGGTCCTTGTAGATGACCGGGTCCACCGGCGGCGGCGCCTCGCCGCTGTTGGCGACGATGGCCTTTTCCACGTTCTGGACCTTCGTGTCGAACTGGCTGACGATGCCCCCGGAGCTGGCGCTGCGCAGGGCGGTGGTGACGCCCAGGACCAGGAACAGCACGAGCAGGCCGGCGGCCAGGTAGAACCCGTACCGCTCGCCCTTCTGGAGCAGCACCTGCTTGAAGTCGATGCCGCCGGATTTCTTCTTCGCCATGGGTCGTGTTCCCGTCGGTCGGAGGTCTGCGAATCCCTGAAGCCTGTCGAGTCCTGTTCCTCACGCGGCGCGGGCCGGCCGGGTCAGCCGGCCGGCGGGGCGGCCGGGGCCGGCGGCGGGTTGCCGGCCGGGGCCGGGGGCGGCGGGATGGGGGCGCCCGCCGGGGGCGGCGGGGCGGCCGGGGCAGCCGGTCCCGCCGGGGTGGCCGGCTGCGGTTGGCCGGCGGCGGTATCGCCCGCCGGGGCGGCCGGCGGCTTCGGCGGGAACCGCTCGTACAGCGAGATCAGGCCGTAGACGGCCAGCTCGACCAGGTTGGCCGACGCCTCGTCGTCCGCCCCCGGGCTCATGCCGCCGGGCGCCTCGGGGATGACGCCGCCGCCGCCCGGGGGGATGATGCCGCCGCCGCCGCCGAAGCCGCCGCGGAGGCCGCCCGGCCCGCGGGTCGGGGGCCGGGCCGGGCCGGGCGACTCGTCGCCGGTCTCGCCGCCGCGGTTGCCCCGCATGCGGTTGCCGCGGTTGATCGTCGGGTCGCTCGACCGGGCCGGCCCGCCGCCCTCGGCGGCCGCGTCCGGCGCGCCGGGGGTATACAGTTCGGGGGCGCCGCCCAGGGCGATCGCCCCGCGGAACCGCTCGTAGTGGATCTGAGTGGTCTGGAACCGCAGCTTGGAGTTGGCCAGCGCCCGCAGCACGTCCTGGATGTGCCCCTGATCCACGATCAGGACCATGCCGATGGGCATCCGCCGGACCTGGTCGGTCCGCTCCAGGTATCGCATCCGCGGGATGCCGTTGGGGGTGTACTCGGTGCTGTTCGGCCCGCCGCCCCGCATCGCGGCCGGGTCCGGGGCCGCGCCGGGGCCCGCCGGGTTGGCCGGGGCGGCGGCCGCCGCCTTGTCCATCTCCTCCTTGGAGAAGGCCGTGGACACCAGCCCCTTGTTGGCGAACCGGTGCGACGTCTTGCCCAGGACCAGTTGATCCACCCGCTTGACCGGCACGTACCGGGTGTCCAGCCGCTGCTCGATCTTGTTGATCCGCAGGGTCGCGTCGGACGGCCCGATGCGGGTCTCGTCGAAGTCCACGCTGGCCCCGGCGGCCAGGTACTCGTACTGGATCGGCAACACGGCGTAGTCGTTGGGCGCCGTCTTGGAGTTGCGGAGCCACACCTTGAAGTCGATCCGCGAGACGTTCTGCCGGCGGGGGCTGGTGTTGGTCAGCTTGCCGCGGAACCGCAGCTCCCCGGCCCTTCCGGACGGGGACCGGCCGACGACCAGGTCCAGCTGCCAGTACGGGCTGATGAACCGCCCGGCCGCCTCGCCCCGCTGCGGCTTGTACGCCGCTTTCAGCTCGTCGTCCACCTTCGCCTTGGCGGCCTTGTATTTCTCGAGGTCCTTGGCGTACAAACCCAGCTCGTCCTTGTACCGGGCCTGCTCCTCCGGGGCGGGCCCCTTGGGCTTGGCCGGCTCCTCCGGCGGCAGCGGGTCGGGCAGGAACTCGGCCAGCATCTCGTTGACGGCGTGGATGTCCTGGAGCACCTCGCGCTGGACGCACAGGTCTTCCAGGGCCAGCCACGCCTCCTCGGTGGACGGGACGGCCGTCTTCGACCAGTCGGTGTACCGCGGCGCGAGCACCTTCTGCCAGCTGCGGTCGGCGAACTCGGCCGGGGCGATGATGTCCGGCAGCTTGTTGTACTCGGCCAGGTAGACCTCGGGGCTGCGGAAGGTGGACCGGTCCCGGTCGGTGATCGGGTCGCCGAAGTACAGCTTCGCCGGCGCGCTCTGGTCGGGCGGGTTCATCAGGGCGTTCAGGTGGGCCAGGGCGGCGGGCCACCGGAACAGCCCGACCTGGCCGCCGTACGCCGCCTTCCAGATGATCTCCTTCTGCGCCTGGAGCTGGGCCTTCTGTTCGTCCAGCTTGGTCCGGTAGTCGTTGGCCTTGGGCTTCTGGCTGTCTAACTCTTTCTGCTTCTTCTCAATCTTGTCCGCCGCTTCGGCCGCCCGCCCGCCGACGCCGAACTTGGCCCCGAACCAGGCGACGGGGATGAGGACGACGGCCAACGCCAGCAGGATCCAGAAGTGGTGCTTCTTCAGCGCTTGCTTGTCCATGGTGCCCGTTCGGTTGACTCGAGGTTCGGGGTGCGGCGCGGCCGGTCCGCGCCGCCGGCGGTCGGTCAGTGCTGCCCGCCGGCCGGGGCGGCGGTCGCCGCGTCGGTCAGCTTCATCAGGGCGTCCGACGGGGTCGGCTCCCGCCAGATGAACATGACAATGAACTCGAACCGGGGCCGGTGGGATTGCGCCTTGTTGCCATCCGCGGCCGGTGGCGGCGGGGCGTTGCGGCCCGGGATCGGGGGCGGGGGCAGGCGGAGGCCGCCTGCCATGCGGCCCAGCCCGGCCATGCCGGTGCCACCCCCCGCCCGCGGCGGGTTCGGCATGCCGCCCGTCATCCCCGTCGGCCCGGCCCCGCCGCCGCTGCTGCCGCCGCCGCCGGAGAGCGGGTCCCAGGAGTCACGGCCGCCGGCGGCCGCGGGACCGGCGACCGCGCCCTCGCCGCCCGGGCCGGCGCCGGCGGCGGCCGGGCCGGCCCCCACCATTTCCCGCAGGTACGACTGGTTGATCAGCTGGAACGCCCCGGGGTGCGGGTCGTAGTCGCCGTGCCAGGTGTACAGGAACACGTGCGTCACCCGGTCCTTGATCACCGCCTTGGTCATGGCCGCCTCGTCCTGCGGCCGCGGGGTGGCGACCGGCTGGCCCTCCGCCGGGGCCGCCGCGGCCGGCTGGCCCTCCGCCGGCGGGCCGGTCGGCGGCCACACGGACCGGCCCTCCTTGGCCAGGTTGTGCACCAGCGTGTCGAGGATGAAGTCGCGGCCGTTCTTCTGGTACGTCGAGCCGCGGATCTCGATCACCCACCCGCCGCCGTCCGGCGGCGGCTTTTCCGTCGGCGGGTTGTCGGCGTCGTACTTGACCATCCCGGCCTCGACCAGCGACCCGACCCCCTGCCGCTCCCGCACCAGCCGCTGGGCGTTGTCGAAGAACTGCTTCAGGTTGTCGGTGTAGAGCGTCTGGACGGCCTCGATGTCCATCAGCACCAGGTTCTCACGGACGTCCTCGGCGAGCGGGGCGTCGGCCGACTGCCCGCCCCGCATCCGGTCCCGGTACTCCCGGGCGGCGTCGATCGCCTTCTGGTTCCTCCAGTACGGCTGCTGCCTGGGGTCCTGCAGGTTGGTCCCCTCC
>DASXAN010000285.1:0-2013 GCA_036406755.1 Gemmataceae bacterium | reverse complement strand
GGGTGACGAACTGATTCCACATGATGCCGAACAGCTGGCTGCCGTAGCTTAGGTGGACCTCGCCGGCGTAGTGCTGGAGGTTGGTGTTGCTCAGGAACGACGCGCAGGTGTTGAAGATCGTGCTCGGGGCGAGCATCCCCTTGTGGTCCGGGTTCAGGAACTCGGGGTGGTACGGTTGGGAGGCGAGCACGCCGAAGCCGACGAGCCAGACGGCCACGTTGAAGACCAGCATCGCTACGGCGTACTGCTTCCAGGTCTGCGGGCCGGTGTCGATGGCCCGCTCGACGGCGTTCGCCGCGCCGCCGCGGTCGAGGGCGCGGGTCATGTACAGGCCGAGCGGGATCGACAGCACGACCAGGATGGCAAGGATCAGGAGCGGCAGTGTCCACATGGGAACGATCGCCTCTCAGAACCACTCGGGGCGCAAGAGTGCCGCGAGCAGGTAGCCGAACAGGAACAGCGTCACCAGCACGGTCAGCCAGAGCATGGGCCGGTCCTCACACCTTCGCACAGGCGGCCGCGAACGCGAACATCAGTCCGAGCGCCGCCAGCCCGAGCAGGAACATCGCCGGCAGCCAGACGGTTAGGTCCATCGACATCTCCTCGGCCGTTACGCGCGGCCGTTGACCTCGTGCGGCGTGTGGCGTCGGACCGATATGTCAGCCGGCAAGGGCGGCCAATCACCCCGCTGCTTCCAGTCCGCCTCCCACCCCTTGTCGCCTCCGCGATCGCCCGACACGGCGAAACTCGTGACGTGGTCCCAGGCGATACAAATGCCTACGATCAGCCCGGCCATCAGTCCAGCGACGGCGACCCGCTCGCCCCACGTGAGGATCAGACCGGCGTCCCACTTGAGCGCCGCGTGGACGACCCCGCACAGGAAGCCAAACAGCGTCGCCCCGGCACCCGCCGCTGCCGTGGTCAAGACTACACGGCCGGCGCATCCGGCAACCAAATTCCAACGGGACGTACGCACTTGCGGCCGAGTTTCGAGGTCTGGGACTTCGACGGGCGATAGAGCAACGGCCGTACCGCACCGCGTGCGGATCCCGCAAGCCTTGCGGGCGCAATGAGTTGCCGGGCAAACTATCCGCGCCAGCCAACGGCTGCATCGCGCAAAATGACCGATCGATCGTGCAAAATGCGCGATACCTGGGTGCCGGCGGCAGTTGATTCCTGGGACCGTCCGACACTGATGCGGTATGATGACAACGGCCATGAACGTCTTGGTGATCGACGACGACGTCAGCCTGCGGCGGACGCTGCGGACCGCCCTGGAAGCGATGCGCCACGGGGTCGTCGAAGCCGGCGGCGGACCGCAGGCGCTCGAGGCGGTCCGGAAGCAACGGTTCGACCTCGCCCTCCTTGACCTGCGGCTGGGCCGCGAGAAGGGATTGGACCTGCTCCCCGAGCTGCTCCGGTCCAGCCACGGCCTCGGCGTGGTGGTGGTGACCGCCTACGCCAGCATCGACACGGCCGTGGAGGCGATGCGCCGCGGGGCGTTCGACTACCTGCCCAAGCCGTTCACCCCCGACCAGCTCCGCGTCGTGCTGGACCGCTGGCAGCTCGTCGCCGGGCTGCGGGCCGAGGTCGCCGACCTGCGGGCCCGGGTCGATGAGGCGGTTCCCGAGGCCGACCTCTCAACGGAGGAACCGGCCGTCAAGGCAGCCCTGGACTTGGCCTTCCGCGTTGCCCCAACGGACGCCACCGTTTTGATCCGCGGCGAGAGCGGGACCGGTAAGGGGGTGCTGGCCCGGGCCATCCACGGCCGCAGCCCGCGGGCGTCGCGGCCGCTCGTCACCGTTCATTGTCCGAGCCTGTCGGCCGAACTTTTGGAGAGCGACCTATTCGGCCACGCGAAAGGGGCGTTCACGGGTGCCGTTACGGAGACGGAGGGCAAGGTGGCCGCGGCGGAAGGCGGGACGCTGTTCCTCGACGAGATCGGCGACTTACCGCCGGCCGTCCAGCCGAAGCTGCTGCGGTTCCTCCAAGAGCGGGCCTACGAACGGGTCG
>DASXAN010000284.1:0-5318 GCA_036406755.1 Gemmataceae bacterium | reverse complement strand
GGGCCGCGTTGCCGATCACCGGCCCGTTGACGGTGGCGTTAAACCCGTTGGTGTTGACGCCGGTCGCGGCCCGCATGTGGATGGTCTTGCCCGTCGTCCAGTCGGCCCGCAGGTCGGGGCCGTCCGACGACGCGCCGCTGTTCATCTGGATCACCTGGCCGCTGCCGAAGGCGGCGTCGCCGAGGATGCCGACCTGGCCGGACAGGTACGTGTCGCCGGTGTAGGTGTTGGTCCCGTTGACCTCGTAGACGCTGGCGAACGTCGTGCTGTTGTAGGCCCAGACGCCAGGGCCGCTGATCGTGCCGTTGAGCGTCGTCAGCTGGAGCTGCGGGCCGATGATGCCGCCGAACGAGTTGGTGACGAAGTTGCGGGTGACGGTCGCCGGGGCCGGGGTGGCGCCCGGGTTGACGTACTGCAGGCCGATGCCGTTGGGCGAGGCGTTGTTGGTGGCCAGCCCGAAGGTGACCGCGCCGCCGGCGGCGCCGAGTTGGTTGTCGTTGCTGTACGCCACGACCCCGCCGTTGATCTGCAACCCGCCGGTGAACGAGTTGGCCGCGGCCAGGGTGAGCGTGCCGCCGCCGAACTTGGTGACGCCGCCGGTCGTCGAGATGGTGCCGTTGAGCGTCACGTTGGCCGAGTTGAAGATGACCCCCTCGGCGGTGTTGGCCGTGCCGAAGTTCAGGGCCAGGGTGCCGCCGGCGCCGGGGGCGACGGTGGACGCGGCCGTGAACGCCAGGGCACCGCTGCGGACGGTCAGGGTCGAGGCGGTGCCGGCGGCGCCGGTGATGTTGCCGGCCGGTTGGATGAGGGAGTTCATCTCGCTGTTACCGGCAGCCAGCGTAGTCGCCCCCCCCAGCCGCACGTTGTCGTTCGACGGCGCCGCCGGGATGGCGGTCGCGTATTCCGCCCCGGTCCCGGTATTGGTGCTCAGCGGCCGGAGTCCGCCGGCCGGGTCGTAGGTGACGAAGCTGCCGGAGCTACTCCAGGCCCAGGGCAGGATGCTGATCGTGGTGGTGCCGGCGGCCCCACCGCCGCCGACCAGGGCGGACGCCACCGACCCGCCCTCGACGCCGTTCAGGAATACCCGCGACCCGCCGACCGGCGACTGAGCCAACCCGAGGGTTGGGGTCGCCGCCAGGGAGCTGATGGTGAAGTTGCTGATTTGCTGTTGGGCGCTGGACCCGCCGGTCGCGCCGGTGAACCCGAAGAAGGCTGTGGCCCCCACCGACGACAGGTTGAACGGCTGCGGCCCGGTCGAAAACGTATTCGCCCCTTGCACCATGGTCGTGGTCAGATTCACGCCGTCGTAAGCGAGAGTGAAGTTCACCGGGCTGTTGACCGTCGCGGGGTTGACCGGGGCGGTCGGGGTGTAGGCCGGCGTGGTCGCCCCGTTGAACCGGATGGCGTAGCCGTTCGTCCCGAAGATGTTGATTGCCAGCACCGCGCTAGGCGTAACCGTCGTCGCGTACCCGAGGCTGCCGCCGCCGCCGCCGAGCGCGTTCAGGCCCGCGTTTTGGAACCCGAACGTGAAGCCGTCGGCCGTGCCGGAAACGGCCGGGACGGTGTAGGTGAAGCTGGCCGTGAAGGGCCCGGTGGGGACGGGCGTGTTGAACCAGGCGCTGCTCGCGGAATTCCCAATGGCCGGGGTGAGCTGGAGGACGTTGGCGCTGGGGTACGTGCCCGTACCCGCACCACTGCCGGCGAGAACATTGGTCGTCCATCCGGTCCCGGCCCCGCCGAACCCGCTGGTGATCAGGGTGGCGGCCCCGGTCTGGATCGACGGCACGACCACGAGCGTCCCCTTGTTGGCCGCCCGGGTCAGATTGTTGACCGTGACCGTCGTCGGGGCGGTGGCCCCAGGGGTCGGGGTGATCGTGCCGCCGCCGACCAGGTTGACCGTACCGAGCGAGTGGTTGCCCGGGGTGTTGGGGTTGCCCACGAAGTTCAGGTTGCCGGCCAGGTTGATCGGGGTCGTGGCCGAGACCCGCTGGGCGACGTAGCCGCCGGCCGCGGCGTTGTCGTCGGTGTTGTTGAACGTCAGCGTGCCGCCGCGGACGTCGATCAGGCTGGCGTTGGGCAGGGTGCCGCCGGAGGCCAGCTGGAAGGTGCCGTTGCGGACCCGGACGGTGCCGGTGAAGCCCGGCTGCGGCTGGGTGATCGTCGTCGTGCCGGCCGAGAAGAAGCCCTTCTCCAGCGTGCCGCCGCCGGTGATCTGGCCGGTGTAGAGGGTCGTCGCGTTGTCGTAGAGGGTCAGCTTGTTCGTCCCGAGGTTGACCGTGCCGTCGGACACCTGGCCGAGGTTGAACGTCCCGATCACCGCCTGCGTGTTCAGCGACGCAACCGTCCGGTCCGCGCCGCCGAGGTTCAGGGCGCCGCCGAAGGCGACGTTGACGTTCGACCCGACCGGGTTGAGGGCCGCGTTCGCCCCGGACAGCGTCAGGGCGGTCCCCTGGCCGACGAACACCTGGCCGGTGCCGTAGTAGGCGCCGGTGAGCGTCAGCGTGCTGCTGCTGTTCGGCCCGCCGTAGACGAACAGGCCGTTGTTGGGCAGGTTGCTGGCGACGGTCAGGTTGGTGGTGCCGGCGACCAGGAAGTCGTACCCCCCGCCGTCGTTGTCGTTGCGGAGCGACGGGACGGTGATCGACGGCGTGCCGTTGCCGGTCGCCAGGATGCTGTGCTGCATGGTCACGGCCGTCGCGGTCCCGGACAGGGCGCTGCCGCCGGTGATCTTCAGGGCCGTCAGCCAGGTGGTGAAGTTCGGGGCGGCGGTGTTGGCGCTGACGAGGACGTTCGGCGCCCGGGAGGCGTCGAAGTTCGGCGAGCCGATGGTGCCGTCGAAGGCGTTGGCCTTGTACTCCGAGGCGGTCAGCAGGCGGACGCCCACGTCCGCGGAGTAGGTGACGAGGTCGGTGCCGGTGGTGGTGTTCACGCCGGCGGCGGAGGAGTTGTCGCCCATGAACCCGGCGAGGATGTTGACGTACGGCGTGCCGAGGGCACCGCCCGCCCCGCCGAGCTGGGTCGAGCCGCCCGACTGGTCGACCATGAACCAGTTGGTCCGGTTGGCCGCCGGCGCCCCGGTGCCCAGGCCGGCCCCGCGGATCAGGCCGATCGACAGGTTGCTCCGCCGGTTCAGGTTGCCGGAGCTGAGGACGGTGACGGCCCCGTTGTTCTCCAGGGTGATGGTGCCGGCGAAGACGCCGATCTGGCCGGCGTACTCGTTGACGGCCGTGGTGGCGTTGCCCTTGAGGGTGAAGTTGCCGCCGATCAGGCTGACGCCGCCGTTGGGCTGCGAGTTGCCGCCGCTCATGCCGGTCTCGAACCCGCTGGGGATGCGGTTGCCGTTGGCGTTGCCGGCGCCGGTGTTGTCCAGGACGATCGTCCCGCCGAAGTTGGCCATCAGCGAGCCGGTGTTGCTGAACGCGCTGCCGGTGCCCTGGATGCCGGCGTTCAGGACCGACCCGTTCGGCCCGCCGAGGGTGAGCGACCCGCCGAACACCTGGGTCGGGCCGGTGTACAGCTCGGCCGCGGTCAGCCGCAGGTCGCCGCCGCCGAGCTTGTAGACGCCCTTGCCGTTGTTGCTGGGGCTGTTGATGACGCCGGCGAGGGTGATGTTGTTGCCGTTGGTGTCGAACCCGGCCCCGATGCCGGCGTTGCTCGAGACGATGTCGAATTCCTTGGTGAAGGCGCTGCCGCCGTTGTTGGTGAGGAACCGGAGGCTGGCCCCGGCCGCGCCGGCCGAGTTGGCGTCGAAGAACACCCGCGGGAAGTTGCCCAGCGCCGCCTGGCCGTCGATGGCGACGGCCCCGGCCTGGATCGACAGCGGGCCGTTGAACGTGTTGGTCCCCTGCAGGAACAGGGTGCCGGTGCCGTCCTTGAGCAGGCCGCCGTTACCGGAAATGATCCCGGCGCCCGTCGTCAGGGTCGTCCCGGAGACGACGTTCAGGCCGCCGCCGCCCGCCCCGCTCGTGCCCGTGCCGACGAGGCTCACGGTGCCGGCGATGGTGGCGTCGGTCCCGCGATACTTTAAGTAGCCGCCGCCGAGGGCGATGTTGATGGTCGGGGCGTTGTTAATTGCCCCGAGGCTGTCGATCGCCAGGGTGCCGCCGTTGACCGTCGTGCCGCCGGTGTAGGTGTTTGCGGCGTTGGTCAGGTAGAGGGTGCCGGCCCCGGACTTCACCAGCCCGCCGGTCGTCGAGATCGTCGCCCCGATGGCGAGGTCGCCGGCGGCGAACACGTTGAGCTGCTGCGAGTTGGCGTTGCCGGTCTGGAGCGTCGCCGTCCGAATGCCGAGCGGGACCGCGTTGCCGTTGGCGTCCACGGTGTAGACGTTGCTGACGGTGTTCAGGACGGTGCCGCTGCCGACGATCAGGTTCGCGGCCGTGGCCCCGGAGTCGATCCGGGTCGAGTTGGCGGCGCCGGCGATGACCAGGGCGTTGACCGTCTGGTCGGCGGCCAGGGAGGTCGTGGTCAGCGCGGCGTTGGTGAGCCGGACGTTGTCGGTCGGGCCGGCCCCGACGAGCGTGCCGTTGTACTCGGCCGCCTGCAGGGTGCGGACGCCGTTGGCCCCGTAGGTGACCAGGGTGCTACCGCCGCCGCCGGCCGTGTCGTCGCCGATGGCGTACGGCAGAATGCTGACGGTCGTGGTGCCCTGGCCGCCGCCGCCGCCGACCAGCTGCGTGCCGGGCAGGTTGCCGAACGTCAGGGTGGACGCCCCGGCGGCCCCCGACCCGAGCGTGCCGGTCGAGCCGCTGCGGAACAGGAAGGTGCCGTTATTCGCCCGGACCAGCCCGCCGGGGGTGAACGTGACGTTGGCGGCGTTGGCGTCGGTGCCGGCCGTCACGATCGTGTAGCCGCTGCCGGTGAGCTGGTTCATCGCCTGGGTGACCGGGGCCGCGCCGCCGGTGACCGCCAGCTCGCTCGAGTTGAGGTTCAGGGCCTGGGTGGCCGCCAGGTGGGCCGCCCCGTTGTCCATCGACAGGACCGACCCGCGGCCGGTGGCCCCGAAGTAGCCGCCGATCGTCATCGACGTCTGCGCCGGCAGCGCGCCGGTGCCGGTGATCGCCAGGCCGCCGGTCCCCAGGACGCTGTAGCCGCCGCCGAAGGTGTTGCCGTTGGACGTGATCGTCGTGGCCGCCGTGCCGACCTGGATCATCTGGGCGGTCGCCCCGCCGGTGGCGTTGCCGGCGATCGTGCCGCCGCTGTTGTTCCAGCCGTAGGTCAATGCCCCGCCGGTGCCCAGGGCGAGAGTGGTGCCGGTGGCGCTGGTGAAGGCGCCCACGTCCTTGGCCAGGCCGGTCCCGGCGGACAGGTCGAACGTG